>NZ_JAHBDP010000091.1:0-192937 GCF_019956495.1 Pseudomonas sp. BF-B-26
TATCGGCGCTTGGGTGAAAGGAGGAGGGGCGAAATCTCCCACGGTCTGTACTGCGTCAACAGTCGGAATCGAGCCTTGTCCCTCCTCCTCCCTTCAAGTCCTACCATACAAGCGAGCCTGCTCGCGAAGAGGGAGTGTCAGTTGGCATTAATGTCGACTGAAACACCGCCTTCGCGAGCAAGCTCGCTCCCACAGTGATTTGCGCTCAATTCTGGAAGTGGACCCAAACCGAAACCAGCACCGTAGCCGCCATCAACCAAGCCACCGCTGCCACAGCGAGCGAAGCCTCCAGCCGCATCCGGTCCACCATCACATACAACGTCGCCAGGTAGATGAAGTAAGGAATGATCGACCACATCCCAAACACGATGGTGGTCTTCAAATCCTCCAGCGAGCGACCCTTGCCGACGATGTAATGCGCAATCAGCGCAAAGGTCGGAAACAGCGGCACCAATCCTGCGATGTAATAGTTTTTGGTCTTGGCCAGTGCGGCGAGGATCACCACCACGGCTGCGCCCAGGGTTGCTTTGAGGATCAGGTCCATCAGTGGCTCAGCCCGTACTTCTTCACTTTGTCGAACAGCGTGGTCTTGGCCATCCCGAGTTCCAGACTGGCCTGGGTCAGGTTGCCGCCACTGCGCTGCAAAGCGTCGCTCAGCAGGTTGCGTTCAAACGCTTCTACCGCTTCGGCGAAGGCCAGGCCCTGATTGCTGCCGATGGCGCCGGATTTCTTGAAGGCCGGCAGACCGAGGGCAAAACGCTCGGCGACGTTGCGCAGTTCGCGTACGTTGCCCGGCCAGTCGTGGCTCATCAGGTTCGACAGGGTCTGGTTGTCCAGGTCCGGCACGGCACGGTCGAAGCGCAGGGACGACTGCTGCAGAAAGTGTTCGAACAATTGCAGGATGTCTTCGCGGCGTTCGCGCAGCGGTGGCAATTCGAGGGTCACCACGTTCAAGCGGTAATACAGGTCGCTGCGAAATTCGCCCGCCTTGCTCGACTCGTCCAGATCGGACTTGGTCGCCGCGATCACCCGGCAATCCACCGCCACGCTCTGGTTCGACCCGAGGCGTTCCAGGGTGCGTTCCTGCAACACCCGCAGCAGCTTGATTTGCAGCGGTAGCGGCATGCTTTCCACTTCGTCGAGGAACAGCGTGCCGCCGTCGGCGTGTTCGATTTTGCCGATCCGGCGCTTGCCGGCGCCGGTAAAGGCGTTGGCTTCATGGCCGAAGATTTCGCTTTCGAACAGGTTCTCCGGCAGGCCACCGCAGTTCAGCGCGACGAACTGCTTGGTGTGCCGCCGACTGAAATCGTGCAGGCAACGCGCAACCAACTCTTTACCGGTGCCGGTTTCGCCTTCGATCAGCACGTTGGCCGACGTATCGGCGACGTTGGCGATCAGTTCCCGCAGGTTCTGCATGGCGGGCGAGCGGCCGATGATCCGGCCTTCGAGGGAATCCCGTTCCGCCAGTTGCCGACGCAACGAAGAGACTTCCCGCGCCAGGCTGCGTTGCTCCAGCGCACGGCGCGCTACATCGACCAGACGCTCGGGGGAGAAAGGTTTCTCCATGAAGTCATAGGCGCCTTTCTGCATTGCGCCGACGGCCATGGAGATGTCGCCGTGACCGGTGATCAGCACCACCGGCAGGCTGCGGTCGCGGGCCTTGAGTCGGGTCAGCAATTCCAGACCGTCGATGCCCGGCAGGCGGATGTCGCTGATGACGATGCCGGCGAAGTTGTCGCCGACCCGCTCCAGCGCTTCTTCGGCGCTGCCGACGCCCACGCAGGGAATGTCTTCCAGGGTCAGCGCCTGTTGGCAGCCGAGCAGCACATGGGGGTCGTCTTCGACGATCAGCACACTAAGGTCGTTGTTCATATTGGCTCGGCGTGAGTGGGGCTTACCAACGGTAAACTGAGGACGAAAGTGGTACCACCGCTGGCCGGGTGCTCGACACCCAGGTGCCCGCCAGTGGCGGCGGCCAGGCTGGCGGAAAGGGTCAGGCCAAGGCCCAGGCCCTGTTCGCCGGGTTTGGTGGTGAAGAACGGCTCGAACAAATGCTTGCGCGCTTCGGCGTCGATGCCGTGGCCGTTGTCGCGTACACGAAGGCGATATTTGCCATCGTACTCTTCGCCTTCGAGCCACAGTTCTGGCAGCGGCTGCGCCTGCATGGCGTCGAGGGCGTTGCCGATCAGGTTGACCAGAATCTGCTCCAGACGGGTCTGGTCGATCTGCACCTGCACATCGGCGAAGTCTCGGTGCAGTTGCAGATGCGCGCTTTCCACGCGACCACCGAGCAGCTGCAAGGCTGCATCCACCCCTTTGCCGAGGCTGGCCTGACCTTTGTCGTCTCCGCGGCGAGCGAACGAACGCAGGCTCGCGGTGATCCGGCCCATGCGGTCGATCAATTCGTTGATGGTCTTGAGGTTGGTGCTGGCAACGTCCAGTTGACCACGTTCCAGAAACCGCACGGTGTTGCCGGACAAGGTCCGCAACGCCGCCAGTGGCTGGTTCAATTCGTGGGCGATGCTGGTGGACATCTGGCCGATGGCCGCGAGTTTACCGGCCTGCACCAGTTCATCCTGGGCACGGCGTAGCGTCTCTTCAGCCACACGTCGTTCGCGGATCTGGCCCTTGAGCCGTTCGTTGCTGGCGCGCAGGTCGGTGGTGCGTTCGGTAATCCGACGCTCCAGTTGATTGTTGGCTTCCTGCAAGGCTTCCCGGGCGGCGAGGCGCGTGGCAATGACCTTGCGCCGCTCGTTCCAGGCGATCAGCAGGAACGCCACGAGGGCAAACGCCACCGCCACCAGAATCCCCTGATTGATCGCTTCGCGACGCAAATCCTGCAGGGGGGTGAGCAGGGTGAAATTCCACGGGGTATCGCTCAATGGCCGGGTTTGCGAGAGGTAGCTGATGTCCTCTTCATCGGATTCCACTTCGCTGTTGGCGGGGAAGGTCAGTTTTTCCTCGCCTTCGGCCAGTTGTTCACGGGCCAGCGGTTGCAGTTCGTTCAGTGGGAACCAGTAGTACTGAAGGCTGCGGGCCAGTTTTTCCTTGGTCTCGTCGCTCAGCGGTACAACCGATTTCAGGCGCCGTGCCGGATCGCTGGAAAGAATGATGATGCCGTTTTCATCGCTGACGAACGCTTCCAGCCGCGCGCGCTGCCAGCGTTCTTCCATGGCTTCGAGGCGCACCTTGACCACCGCGACGCCAATGATCTTGCCGTGTTCTTCCAGGCCATGAGCCAGGTAATAACCGGGCTCGCCGTTGGTGCTGCCGATGCCATAGAAGCGCCCCGGCTGACCGCGCACGGCATTCTGGAAATAGGCGCGAAAGGACAGGTCTTCGCCCAGGTAACTGTCGACATCGCGCCAGTTACTGGTGGCCATGACCCGGCCAGTGGTGTCCATCACGTAGATAGCCCGACTGCGGCTGCGCCGGTTCAGGCCTTCGAGGTATTCATTGACCGTCTGTCGGTGTTCTGGCGACGGGTCGGCTAACAGCGTCGAAACGCTGGATTCGAGTTCCAGCAGGCTGGGCAGGTAGGTGTACTTGCTGATCTCGCTCTCGACGGCGCGGGCGTGCAGTTCCAGCTGACGCTGGCCGTTCTCGCTGAGGCTGCGAATCCCGTAGTGTTCACTGACCCAGAAGCCGAGGTAACCCAATCCGATCATCAGGGCGATGACCAGCGGCGGCAGGAACAGATGGCGAATCAGACGGGGTTTCACGGCGAGTGATGGCGGCGCGGCGCGATAGAGATTGGTGTCGCATTTCATCACAGATGCCTTGGGTCAACCACAACACAAATCTCCAGACCACCACCGGCCCCTGTGGGAGCGGTGCCTTTCTTAGTGCTGCAGAATCTTGGCGAGGAAGTGCTGCGTACGCTCGGCGCGGGCGTTGATGTCGCCGAAGAACTCCTCTTTCTTGCAGTCTTCGATGATCTTGCCCTGGTCCATGAAGATCACCCGGTCCGCCACTTTACGGGCGAAGCCCATTTCGTGGGTCACGCACATCATGGTCATGCCTTCGTGGGCCAGTTGCACCATCACGTCGAGTACTTCGTTGACCATTTCAGGGTCCAGCGCCGAAGTCGGTTCGTCGAACAACATGACGATCGGGTCCATCGCCAGCGCACGGGCAATCGCCACACGCTGTTGCTGACCACCGGAAAGCTGGCCCGGGTGCTTGTGCGCATGGGCAGACAGCCCGACGCGCTCAAGCAGTTGCAGGCCTTTCTTGGTGGCTTCTTCCTTGCTGCGGCCCAACACCTTGATCTGCGCGATGGTCAGGTTTTCGGTGATGGTCAGGTGCGGAAACAGTTCGAAATGCTGGAACACCATGCCAACGCGCGAACGCAGTTTCGGCAGGTCAGTCTTCGGGTCGGCGATGGACGTGCCATCGACCACCACGTCGCCTTTCTGGAACGGTTCCAGGGCATTGACGCATTTGATCAGGGTGGATTTGCCGGAACCGGACGGCCCGCACACCACAATCACTTCGCCTTTTTTGACCTCGGTGCTGCAGTCAGTCAGTACCTGGAAGTCGCCATACCACTTGTTGACATTCTTGATAGAGATCATACGGCAAACCTTTTTTGCAGACGCTTGACCAGCAGCGAGGCGGCAAAGCTGATTGTGAAGTACGTGAGACCTGCAAAGATCAGGAACTCGTTGGAGCGACCGATGATGTCGCCACTGGCACGGGAGGCGTTGAGGAAGTCCACCAGACCAACCGCGTAGACCAGCGAGGTGTCCTGAAACAGGATGATGCTCTGTTGCAGCAGCAGCGGGGTCATCTTGCGGAACGCTTGCGGCAGGATGATCAACCGCATCATCTGGCCATACGTCATGCCCAGGGCTTGGGCTGCACCCATCTGACCCTTGGAAATCGACTGGACGCCGGCCCGGACGATTTCGCAGAAGTACGCCGCTTCGAACATCATGAATGCCACGATGCACGAGGCAAATGCGCCGATCGGGGTGTCTTCGCCGGTGATCCAGCGCAGTACGAACGGCACCGCCAGGTAGAACCAGGTGATCACCAGCAGCAGTGGAATCGAGCGGAAGTAGTTAACGTAGGCGCCGGCAATGTTCGACAGCAGTTTGCTGTGGGACAGGCGCATCAGCGCCAGGATCGTGCCGAGGATGATCCCGCCGACGACGCCCAGCGCCATCAATTGCAGGGTCATGACCATGCCGTTCCACAAGCCCGGCAGGGACGGGATGATGCCCGAGAAGTCGAATTCCATCATTTACCCCCTACGGAGATCAGGCCCGGTACGGCGACTTTCTTCTCGACCATGCGCATCAGCAGCATCAGGCCCATGTTCAGGGTGAAGTAGATCAGCGTGGCCAGGGTGAAGGCTTCGAACAGGTTGGCGGAGAACTCGGCGGTCTGTTTGGTCTGCGCGAGCAACTCCATCAGGCCGATCAGCGACGCCACGGAAGAGTTCTTGAACACGTTCAGGAATTCCGAGGTGAGCGGCGGAATGATGATCCGGTAAGCCTGGGGCAGCAGCACGTTCCAGTAGATTTGCGGCAGTTTGAAGCCCATGGCGCGAGCGGCGGATTCCTGGCCGCGAGGCAGCGCCTGGATACCGGTACGCACTTGTTCGCAAACACGAGCGGCGGTGAACAGGCCCAGGCAGACGACGACGCTGAGGTAAGCCGAGGTGGTCGGGTTCAGGTCCTGCTTGTACCAGTCTTGCAGGTTCTGAGGCAGCAGGTCGGGCACCAGGAAGTACCAGATGAACAGCTGAACCAGCAGTGGCACGTTACGGAAGAGTTCGACGTAACAGGTCGCAATGCCCGATACGATGCGGTTCGGCACGGTGCGCATGACGCCCAGCATCGAGCCCAGCAGCAGTGCAACGATCCAGGCCACGACGGCGATGGCGATGGTCCAGCCCAAACCGGAGGCGTACCAGTCGAGATACGTCTCGCTGCCCACTCCGGTGGACTTGAAGAACACGCCCCAGTCCCAGTTGTAATTCATTAGGGTCTCCCCTCAGATCGATCGATGTACAAGTGCCCGCCTGGGGAAGCTCCGTTCCCGCCCTGATCGTGAAGACCGGGCACACACGAGCGGCTCGACAGCCACCGGTTCGAGTGTTTCCAAAAATGCCAGCAGGGAGTGACTATCCCCCGAAAGGGCAGTGGCCCTTTCAGGAGATAAGGTTAGTCAGAAATCAGGATTTCTTTTCGTCAGCCGCTTTATCGGTCGGATTGGCGATCAGGGCCTTGAGCTCGTCGCTCATCGGGAACATGAGGTTCAGATTTTTTGGCGGGATTGGCTGCATGAACCATTTTTCGTAGATCTTGTTGATCTCGCCGGACTTGTAAGTCGCGATGATTGCGTCATCCACAGCTTTCTTGAATGGTGCGTCGCCCTTGCGGACCATGCAGCCGTAGATTTCGTAGGACTGTGCAGTACCGGTCACGGCCCAATCGGTTGGCTTCTTGGCCTTGGCCATTTCACCGGCCAGCAAGGCGTCGTCCATCATGAAAGCCACGGCGCGGCCGCTTTCCAGCATGTTGAACGACTCGCCGTGGTCTTTGGCGGAGATGACGTTCATGCCCATTTGCTTGTCGGCGTTCATCGACTTGAGGATGCGCTCGGACGTGGTGCCAGCGGTGGTCACGACGTTCTTGCCTTTCAGGTCCGGGAAGTCCTTGTAAGGCGAATCTTTCTTGGACAGCAGCTTGGTGCCGATTTCGAAGATGCCGACGGAGAAGTCAACTTGCTGCTGACGTTCGACGTTGTTGGTAGTGGAGCCGCACTCGACGTCCACGGTGCCGTTCTGCACCAGCGGGATACGGGTTTGCGAAGTCACGAGGTTGTATTTGACCTGGAGGTTCGGCATGTCCAGGTCTTTTTTGATGGCTTCAACGATTTTCAGCTGGATATCGTGGGAGTAGCCAACCGGTTTGCCGGAAGCGTCCGCGATGTAGGAAAACGGAATGGAAGCGTCACGATGCCCGAGGGTGATAACGCCGGACTCTTTGATCTTCTTCAGGGTGCCGGTGAGTTCGGCGGCGAAAACTGGAGTGCTGATCAGAGCGGCAGCAATGGCTGCGCCCAGGAGATGGGGAACGATGCGCATCAAATTTTCCTCGACATTGTTTTTATATGGAGCCAGTTCATCGGCTCTTTTTTGTGCTTCGAATGCTTGCCGGCTCCTGAAGGGTTGGCACAGCTGTCATTCGTCCAAGAGTGTAGAGCATGACTCGTGCCAGGCCAGGCTGAATAGATCAACCTATTGATTTATAAGGGGATTAAATATTTATGGCGAGATTTTTGATGGTGGGTAAATACGGTTATCCGAATCGACCGACTGGTCGCGTTCGGAAAACCGAATGGTGTTCAGGCCTGCTAACGCCACACCGGCAACCAACCCAGTGAAAACAGGACATGTGAAACCGCGCTGATCACGCCGAAAAACAGCACCAGGGCAATCATGGGCTGGCCTCCCCAGACGCGATACCGCGGGCTGCCAAAGCGTTTGCGTGAGGCGCTGGCCAGCAATGCCGGGGTGATGACGGCCCAGAGGGTCGCCGCCAGACCGGCGAAACCGATGGCATGGATAAATCCTTCGGGCCACAACAACCCGCAGAGCATGGGCGGTAGAAAGGTGGTGGCCGCAGTTTTCAAGCGACCTCGCGGGCTGTCATCAAAACCCAGCACATCGGCCAGATAATCGAAGAGCCCCAAGGTCACACCGAGAAAGGAGCAAGCAACGGCGAAGTTGGAAAAAAATGTGAGGAACACGTCGATTTTTGCGCTGTTGAGCATTGCTCCCAACGCGCTGATCAGTACGTCGATATTACCGCCACGCTGAGCGATATTCTTGAACCCGTCCCGGGGAATGTTGCCCATGCTGCAAACCATCCAGACGACGTAGAGCCCAAGCGCGATGAGGGTGCCGCTGACCAGGCAGGCACGGATACGCTGCGGGTCTTTGCCGAAGTGTTTCACCAGGCTTGGAACATTGCCGTGAAAACCGAAGGACGTCAGGCAGAAGGGCAGGGTCATCAGCAGGTAAGGGAGGTAGTGGTTATCCGTGGCGTTTCGATTGAGCAGCGTCGCCGGTTGCACATGACCGAGCAGCCCGCCGAAGGTCAGGAAAAACGCGATGATCTTTGCGCCAAAGATCAGCGTGGTCACCCGGCTCACCGCTGCCGTGCTCAGCCATACGATGAGCGCGACCGTCAGCGTGAAAAACCAGCCCCCGGTACGTGCCGACAGATTCCATTCCAATGATTGGGCGCTGTGATGAATCACCGAGCCGCTGGCCGAGATGTAAGCGTAAGTTAGCGTGTACAGGACAAACACGATGCTCAATCCGTTCAACACATTCCAGCGACGACCCAGCAAGTCTTTGGTGATCGTTGAAAAACTGGCGCCCGGACGATAGTTGAGGTTGGCCTCAAGAATCATCAACCCGGAATGCAAGGTGCAGAACCAGGCAAACAACAGGACCGCGACAGAGCCATAAAACCACAGGCCGGACATGACGACCGGCAGCGAAAACATGCCGGCGCCGACAATGGTGCCACCGATCATCATGGCGCCGCCGAGCACCGAAGGCGACCGTTCGAGTGCGACGGGGGTAGTGGATGAGGTGGAAGAGGACGTAGAAGTGCTGCGCATGGCAAGGCCTGCATTTGAATTATTAGAGGGCTGTTCTTTCGGCGGGCTGTGCTGCCGGCCGCGCGTGCGAAAGGATCAGCGCCATTCAGCGTTGCTGATGAATGGCGCCGACAGCGCGTTAGTGCATGGCCAGCAAGCGTGATAACTGACGGGCTCTCTCCAGCAGCAGGCTGTCCTGACCGGGCAATGCGTCGAACGAGAGTCCGACCGGCAGCGAGTGTTTTTCCGCTACGGGAACGGTGACACTGGGAGCTGCCAGATTGCTGGCCGGGTCGGTGTTGCGCACGAACGTTTCGAAGTTGCTTTCTGCCTCGCAATCGGTGAGCAACGGTGCCGTGCAGCTGACGGTGGGGTACGCAATCACATCCAGTTGATGGACATTGAACAGACGGCTGTATTCCCGACCCAGCTGCAGCTTGCTCATCAATGCCTGCACATAATCCTTGTAGGAAATCGCCGGGCTTTCGAGTTGTGCCGTCAGTATTTTCTTAATGCCCGGGTCCTGGATCTGCGCCAGGATGCTCAGGAAGTTGTCGCCCCAGCCTTCCTTCATCAAGAAACGCGGGAAGTCGATAAAGAACTCATAAATCGGCAACGGGAACTGAATGCTCTCGTTGATTTCCCCGATCAACAGGTCATCGACTGGAACCAATTCCACGCCCTGATCTGCCAGTACTTCGATCGCTGCGAAGCAGTCGCGTCGGACTTTCTCTTCGAGATCGGCCCAGAGGAATTTTTCCGGAATGCCCACCCGTAGCGGTCTGGTGTCGTCCGGGGCGGCGGGGGGGGACCCGATCAGTTGATGGTGGATGAACTGGCAGTCTTGCAGGGTGCGGGTCAGTAGCCCCGGCGTGTCCTTGGTCTGGGAAACGGGCACGATGCCATCGACCGGGTAGCAACCCGTGGTGGGACGGAATCCGACGATCCCGCAGAATGCTGCGGGGATGCGCACCGAACCGCCGGTGTCGGTGCCCACGGCGCAGGGCACCAGACCGGCGGCGACGGCTGCCGCACAACCGCCGCTGCTGCCGCCGGCGCTGTAGCGTTCGTCGACCGGGTTGACCACGGCGCCGTGGGTTCGGTTGGCCGACGTCACCCCGAACGAAAGTTCATGCATGTTGTTTTTACCCACGACTCTGGCGCCCAGCTGCTTGAAGCGCTGGACAATCCCGGCATCGGACGACGGGTAGTAGGCGGCCAGCCCCGGCGTGCCTGCGGTGGTCGGCATGCCGTTGACATTGATGTTGTCCTTGAAGGAAACGGGCATGCCATACAGGCCGGCCTCTCGGTCCGCGCCGGGGGTGCCCTCGAACGCTGTCGGATCGAATGTGATGAAGCTGTTCAGGTGTTGATGATCACGCTGTTTGTCGCGCTGGGATTGGTGCCAGGTGTCCAGGCAGTGACTGCCACTGCGAAATCCGCTGACGAGTTCTTCAATTGAATGTTGGCTGTACATAAAACGGGTCTCGGCTATGGGGATGGAGGCTTGCGATGAAGGCATCAGCAATAGCGGTATTGAGCGTGCAGCCCGTCCAGCGGATTGTCGGCAATCAAGTCGCCACCCAGACTGCTGATCACCGCACAGGCACCGTTGAGCGCTGTTTGAATGGCGCCTTCCGCCCAGCCTCCGGTGAAAGAGCAGCCGCACCCGGCGAGGTACAACCCCGTGTCCTGTTGTGAGTCGAGGGCTGTTTTGAATTGGTAGAACAAACGTTCCGAGTAAATATCGTCACCTGGAAAGTTGAGTTTGAAGGCCCCCAGTGAATGCTTGTCGGTCAGCCAGTCATACTCCAGGACGTATCGCTGGTAGTTACCATTGAGCGGTAAAAGGTGGCCGGCAAACTCAGGTGCACTCATGGCCAGTTCATCGACAAGACGCAAGCAGCGTTGAACTTTGTCGGTCATTGAAACCATCTTGTGGGAGTCGTCTTCCCAGGTGTAACTGATCAATACCACGCCCCAGGAATCAGGGTCTTGCGGCGCGTAATCCAGGCAATACACGCCCTTCACCAAGGTGTCCGTCTGGATGTTCTGTGGCAGACCGTGTTTCAACCAAAACTTGTCTTTGGTCAGGATGAACAGCTTGGACGAACCGACCATGTGGGTTTCGTTGATCGCCCGGGCGACATCTCGATTCACGAAGGCCTGGTTCTGTGTGAGCTTCATGTTCACTTGCAGCGCCCGGGTTGTAGTCGTGGTGATCACCCGGTCGCAGGCATAGGTCTCACCATTACTGCCGGCCAGCAGGATTTCACCGTTATCGCCCTTGTTGATGGACTCGATGCGGGTGCGGCAGATTCGGTCGCGCAATGGCATGCCGTTGAATGATGTATCGGCAATCAACTCCGACAGCGACGAGATGCCCATTGGCACCAGTCGTTGATTGACTTCGAGGCCATTGACCACCAGCCGCAGGATCTCGGTAAAGGAGGCGCGGTAAACCGATTGGAAACCGCCCGAGCCAATCCCCAGAGACCCGAATAGATGGAAGTCTTCGGGTTTGCGCCACTGTTGTCCGCCGGGCGGGTTGCTGCCGGTGAAAATCCGCACCATGGCCGAATAGAACGAGCTGTCGCCGAAACAATCCAGATAGCGCTGCCATTCCGGCTGCACTTCCGGGTAATTGTGTTGCTTCAGTAACTCGGTCAGTAATAACGGTGGCGCCAGGCAGGTGCCGTCATCGAAGGTCACGCCCTCTTTCAAAAAGGCATTCCAGCCCCGATGGACCGTGCTGAAGATGGCCGGTGGCGGCTGCATGGCGGCCCAGTGGTAAGTCTCCCCGCGGTAGTGAATTTCGGTATCCACCACACCGGGGTCAGGAAACGCTTCAGTGGTTTCGATGCCGAACCGGTTCAGGTAGTGAAACAAACCGACCTCGCTGGGAGGAAAACGCATCGCCCCCATTTCGGCGATGAATTGCGGGTGGTCATCGTCAAAGCGTTGGGTCAGCAACCGACCGCCCAAGTGTTCCTCGGCAGCCTCGAACAGTGTGACGCGGTGGGCGCCGGCACGGAGTAATTCATAGGCAGCGACCAGCCCGCTCAATCCGGCGCCGACAATGCCAATGTGTTTGTCGGCCGCTCCGGGTGGCAAGTAACCGATTGCATCAACGGCATTGCGCAAAAACTGGCCGTAGTCGTACAACAGATCGACATACGGAAAAGAACAGGGAAATGTGGCTTCGTCGAAGCCGGTACTCATAACGTTCACGTGTGATTCTCGATAAATCAGATGATTAACTGCAGGCTTTCAATCGCACGGGAGGGATTGAGCAGAAGTACTTTTTTGCCTTTGATTTTCCAGGTGCCTTCGACGTTAATCAGTTGATGCTCGACGGTGACCGGGTAATGCCATTCGCTGTCACCGCGGGCTTCGCAATAGAGCATGTTGGTGCTGCTCGATGCGCTCAGTTCGTCGTCTTCCATACGGATCAACGAACACTGGGCAATATGCAAGCTGCGGCTCTTGGGCTGTTGCGAGTAGTTGCGCGCATTGGCCAATCGGTTGATGCGCAACGTCGTCAGAAACCGGTCTTCATACAGCAGCGACGACTCATGAAGGGGGCTGGTCTGTTCTCGTCGCAACGGTATCCAGTAGGTGTACTCGAGGGTCAGCAGTTGTTGCCAGGCACCGAAATCTTGTTGGTCCAACAGCTGGATTTCGGTGGCGATCAACTGTTCGATGGCGTGTTTATTGTTCGGATCGAGTTGCATTGTTTCCCCGCATCAAGTGCTGCCAGCTGTTGTAAAAGTTGCGCATCGCCATTTCGCTGGTGCCCGAAACCACCTGCGTCCGCTCATAGGATTCGTTCGATTCAAAGAGTCGCGCCACGTTGACCCACTCGTTGGCGTCGCTGCGCAATCCCTCCGTCGCCCGCTCGTACATTTCCACATCGTCGTGGGCAACCATCGAGCAGGGGGAATTGATCAGGTTGTTGTACTGGACGGTTCTTTCCAGCAACTGGATGGGGGCACCCAACAACTCGAAGATCCACGACTCGACCACCGTCTCCTGGGCGCTGATCGGCTTGATCACCCGCAACGTCTGGATCGGTCCCTTGACCATCAGGTTCGGGAAATAGACGGTGTTGTGTCGGGTGTCTTCGAGAATCTCGGTGGCCTGGCGCTCGCCATAGCTCTGGACCATCAGGTCCCAATAACCCGGAATATCGGCATAGGCTTTATGGATTGAGTTGCTGACGCCGGTATGCCCATGGCCGTTGGGCCAGGTGCGAATGCCCATGTTGGCGAAAAACTCGTAGGACGCCATGAACGGTGCAAACAGTTCGACCGCCATGGGCGAAGGGCTGCTCTGGTCGCTGGTTTCCTTCCACAAGCGAATTGCCTCGCCCGCCGAGGACTCATGGGCAATCATCGGGTGACAGGTATCGGTCTGGTTATCGACGACCATTTTCCAGTTGCAGTGATGTCGGTGCAGGAGCGGCTGGCCAACGACGCGAAGCTGACCCAGGGGCGAGCGCAGCACCATGTTGTCCAGTGTCGATAATGACTCGCCGAAAAACGTGTTGAAGTCGATGCCTTCCACCTGGAGGCGGACAAACACAAAACCGCGATAATTCTCCACCGCTGCGACGGCTTGCATCCCCTTGTGGGCGGAGCAGGCGCTGAGGTCGCAATCGTCGTATTCCTTCTTCACCG
The DNA here is from genome assembly GCF_019956495.1 of Pseudomonas sp. BF-B-26. NCBI lineage: Bacteria > Pseudomonadati > Pseudomonadota > Gammaproteobacteria > Pseudomonadales > Pseudomonadaceae > Pseudomonas > Pseudomonas sp. BF-B-26. Next base: position 13,305 of record NZ_JAHBDP010000091.1, read on the forward strand.
GAATACTCAACAGTTCGCCATCGGTCTTGAATGTCCACGCATGGTAAGGGCAGCGGATGAACCGGCCGACGTTGCCGCGAGGCTCGGCCAATACTTTCACGCCTTTGTGCGGGCAGCGGTTATGCAGGACAACTATCTCGCCATTTTTTTGCCGGACCATTGCCAATGGTTGTTGGGCAATGTCGGTGGTGAAAAAGTCACCAGGCTGCGGGATCAGACTGTCGTGCCCCACGTAGCACCAACTGGCGGCGAAGACGCTGTGTTGTTCTTGTTCGAAGAGTTGCTGATCAAGGAAGAGCGATTTGTGCACTTCTCTGCCGTTGAAGTAATTGTCCAAACGGTTTACCTCGTTAGATAGCCAGCTTCAGGCGTTGGCTTTTGGCTCGCGAGACGCAGGGATAAATCCTTGCGCTACAGGCAGCTTCTTTTTCGCTCATGATGAAATCGCGATGGTCGACTTCGCCCTCAAGGACCTCTAGCGCGCAGACGCCGCACTCACCGCGTCGACAGTCGTAGAGCGGGTCTAGACCGGCAGCCTCCAGCGCCTCCAGCAAGGTTTGATCTTGATCGACGTTGACGCTGATACCCGACTCGACGGCGTCAATCACAAAGGCCGACTCATCGTCTTCCCGGACCACATTGAAGATTTCAAAATGGATGCGCTCGCGCGCCAGGCCATTGGCTTCGGCATGGCAAAACACGTCGTTGAGCATCGATTGCGGACCGCAGACGTAGAGCCGGTCGTGTGGCGAAAGGTCTGCCAGGACCTGGCTGACGGAGCGGCGGCCATCGGGTTGACTGGAGAAGTGGAAGTGCAGGCGCTCCTGCAACAGTGCCTTCATTGGCAAGGCATAGGCCGCGTCGTCGTCGCTCCTGGCGAAATAATGCAGATGTGCGCTTCGATTTAATGACGCCAGGTGATGAAGGATCCCGGTCAGTGGTGTAATGCCGATGCCTCCGGCAAGCGCAATGTCTCTGCCGACGCTTTCAACGAGCGGGTAGGTGAACGTATTGAACGGGCCATCGAGCTGCACCGTGTCGTTGACGGCCAGCGAACGAATGTAGCGACTGCTGACCGAGTCGGCAGTGAGCCGGATGGCAAAGATGACGCTGCCTTGCGGCGTAGTGCGGTCTGCCAGCTGTACCGCCGAGTAGTGCCGCCATTCATTCAGTTCGGGGATGAACCATTTGAAATGTGCGCCCGCTGCTGGCGACGCAGACCCCGCTGCTAGCGGGCTGACGGTGATTTCTTTGATAGACGCCGAGAGCATTCGGCAATCAGTGATGGTGTAGTTCATACGATAATCAGCTTCCCTGACTTAGCGGCGTTTCATGCAGGTAGATCCATTGGGCGTTGTGGTGATGCATGCCAATGATCGCCACCGAAACCCGTGAGCTTTCGCGCTGGGCGAGGTGATGGGTTTCCTTGTAGCGGATCGCCACGCTGTTGCCTTCCTGCCAGACCGTCTGCAGGTCGCTGATGACGATCTCCAGGCCTGGCTTGGCGCCGACTGCACCTTTGAACATCTGTTCGACCGTCGCCCGGCTGACAATGGCGGCCGAGGTGGTGACCAGGGTGAAGTGCTCGGCAAAGGCCGACATCAGCGGTTCAAGCACGGCCTGCCCCTTGCCGTTTGCGTCGGTGAACAGGGTGTGGATCAGCTCGTGCACGTGATGAATGCTGTGGTGCGCCTGTTCAACTATTTTGTTGTGCATGACAGTCCTTTTGAGTGTTCAACTGACTCAGTTGAAAGAGTGGGAACAGGCCCACCAGCGCGGCGATAGCAAAGGTCACGTGGTAGGCCTGGGTGGTATCGAAATGCTTCAAGAGCAGGTTGAAAACCATCAGGAAGAGGGCGGCGCCGATGCTGAATGACATCTGTCGGTTGATGTTCCAGATGACACTGGCCTTGTGGGTGTCATTGCCCTCGAAGTCCATCAGCGACGTGGTTTGTGCTGTGTTGGCGCCGATGCCGCCGCCGATTCCCATCAAGCTGTAGGCGATGACAATCACCATAAAATCTGAGGGATCGTTCACCAGTAACAGGGTGGCGATGCCGGCGCTGTGCAAGAGCATGCCGAGGGCAAACAGCCGCTTCGCGCCCATCCGGTTATAGACCCGGCCACAGATCAGCATCGCGATGAACGCGCCGATGGCGTACAGGATCATGAACATCCCTGTCAGTCGGGCACTGAAGTGCAGAGTGTTTTGCAGGAAAAAGATGCTCATCAAGTTGACCCCCGTGAACACACCGGGAATCGCGTAATAGATAAAGATGGAGGTGCTGAGTTTTTTGCTTTTGAGCAGGCTCAGTTCAATGATCGGGTTTTTGCAGGTGCGGTAGTGCAGCCCGTACAGCACGACGAAAGCAACGCCGGCCATGACGAAGAGGGCGGCCACCCATGCCGGAGCGTCGCCGCCATACAACGACATGCCCATCAGCAGGCTGCCGAGTGCCGCGCTGACCAGCAGCAAGCCCTTGATGTCGGGCCGGGGTAAACTCGTCGGCCGCGCTTCGTTGATCCAGAACCAGGACAGCAATGCCGCGATCAGCGAGAACGGGATGTTGCTGTAGAACACCCAGCGCCAGGAGCTGCTGTCGACGATGACACCGCCGATGGTCGGTGAAATGGCGGGCGCTATCAGGGCAACGGCCATGACCAATGTGGATATTTTCGCCCGCTGCTCGCCCTTGAACAGGTTGAACGTCAGCGCCTGGCCGACAGGAATCAAAAGGCCGCCACCAATCCCCTGGACGAAGCGCCAGATCACCAAATCGTTGAAGCTGTTGGCCAGTCCGCACATCCACACCGAGGCGGTGAACACGATCATCGAGGCGGTGAGGATTTCCCGGCTGCCAAGACGACCGGCCAGCCAGGTGCTGACCGGGATGATCAGAGTCAGCCCCAGAATATAAGCGTTAGCCACCCAGGCAACGTCTGAAGTACTAACGTGCAGCGCCGCCGAGATACTCGGTAATGCGACCGCCGACATAAAGATGTTAATGCAGTCTATAAAAAAGCCGATCAGAAATATCAGTGCAACTTTGTAGCGATAGGTCATGTTGTTTCCCCTTTGCCACAAAGCATAGGGGCGGTGGACTTGAACTGTCGATACGACTATCCTTGAAACAATGTTTGACGGGATTTAACAGTGAGCCTTATTGCTATGCACACTCATCTTAATCGGGTCCAGACATTCCTGGCCGTGGTCGATTTTGGTTCTTACACCAAGGCTGCCAATTACCTGAGCATCAGCAAAGCCATGGCCAGCCTGCATGTCAAGGCGCTGGAGGACGTGCTGTCAGCGACGTTGTTGATTCGAAATACCCGAAATATATCCCTCACCGAAATCGGTCAGGACTTTTATGAAGAGTTCAAAGGTATTGTCGCGGACATCGATAATGCCTTCGATAATGTATTAAAAGGGCATGATCGGGTGTCCGGCAAGTTGCGCTTCAGTTCCACCAGTGAATACGGCGAGGCCTATATTCTTCCGTTGATACCGCAATTTATAGAGCGTTATCCGGAAATAAAACTCTGTTATAACTTCAACTCGTCACTCAATGATCTGGTGGCGGAAAAGTTAGACCTGGTTATCCGTTTAGGTAACTTGGCGGACTCGGCTTTCAAGAGCCGTAAACTGGCGGATTATGAAATTGTCCTGGTGGCTACCGAGACGTTTCTTGCACGTCACCCGGTGCAGAATCCTCAGGACCTGAATTCGGTACCCTGGATCGCCAACAGCAACCTGCAGGCACCGACCCAGTGGTCGTTGCGCCATCCGCAATTGGGGGCTGTCGAGATCAACGGAATCAATCAATTTGAATCCAATTCTTCCACGGCCATCCGCTCCATGACGTTATCGTCGCTAGGCGTCTCGGTGCTGCCCGCTTGGATGGTCAAGGAAGACATTGCCAGCGAGCGGCTGATGCGGTTATTGCCCGACTATTCGCTGCCCTCTCAGTCAGTCAACGTGGTGTTCCCCAACAGCCCGCATTTGCCCCACAAATCGAGGGCGTTCATTGATTTCCTGTTGCTGCATCTAGCGCAGTAAGCACGTACAAAAAAAGCCCCTGAATCGTGAGATTCAGGGGCTTTCGTTTAAGCGGATCAGGGATCAGGCCGCTTCGATCTTGCTGCGGTTCTGCTCGACCTTGCTCAGGTAATCCTTGAGCTTTTCCTGTTCCGCCGGAGTAGTGAACAACCCCAGCTTGCTGCGGCGCCACAGAATGTCGTGCGCGGTGGTTGCCCATTCTTCGCTGCACAGGTAATCGACTTCACGGGTGTAGAGCCCGCCGCCGATGTGTTCGCCCATATCGCCGAGATTCTGCACGCCTTCGAGCATGCGCCAGGTGCGGCTGCCATAGGTGGTGGCCCAGCGGCGGGCGATTTCGGTCGGCACCCAGTCGAACTTGTCGCGGATCAAGGCGCACAAGGCTTGCGGGGTGGTCATGTCTTCGCCGCCCGGCAGGGGAGCGCTGGCGGTCCAGCTCGGCTTGATGTCTTTGAAGTACGGAGCCAGTTGCGCCAGCGCCGACTCGGCCAGTTTGCGGTAGGTGGTCAGCTTGCCGCCGAACACCGACAACAGCGGCGCTTCTTCGCCGGTGCCCGACAGCGCCAGGGTGTAGTCGCGAGTGACAGCCGACGGGTTATCGGATTCGTCGTTGCACAGCGGGCGAACGCCGGAATAGCTGTGCAGGATGTCGTCGCGGCTGATGCGTTTCTTGAAATGGGAATTGACCACTTTCAACAGGTAATCGGTTTCGCTTTCAGTGATCGCCACTGCTGCCGGATCGCCGGTGTACTCGCGGTCGGTGGTGCCGATCAGGGTGAAGTGGTTCAGGTATGGAATGGTGAACACGATGCGCTGATCTTCGTTTTGCAGAATGTGCGCGTGTTCGCCTTCGTACAGTTTCGGCACGATCAGGTGGCTGCCCTGGATCAGGCGGATGCCGTACGGCGATTCCATCTTCAGGTCGTCACGAATGAACTTGGCGACCCACGGGCCGGCGGCGTTTACCAGTGCCTTGGCGCGGATCGAAAACAGACTGCCATCGGCGCGTTCCAGATGCAGGTGCCACATACCCTTGGTGCGACGGGCGCTGACGCAGCGAGTCTGGGTGTGAACGTGGGCGCCTTTTTCGCGGGCGGCCATGGCGTTCAGCACCACCAGTCGGGCATCGTCAACCCAGCAATCGGAGTATTCGAAGCCTTTGGTGATTTCGCTTTTCAGCGGGCTGTCCGGGCCGAACTTCACGCTTTTCGAGCCTTCGAGTTTTTCCCGCTTGCCAAGGTGGTCATAAAGGAACAGACCGGCGCGGATCATCCAGGCTGGACGCAGGTGTGGACGGTGCGGCAGCACGAAGCGCATCTGCTTGACGATGTGCGGGGCCTTGGCCAGCAGCACTTCGCGTTCGGCCAGGGCTTCGCGCACCAGGCGGAATTCGTAATGTTCAAGGTAGCGCAAGCCGCCGTGGATCAGCTTGCTGCTGGCTGACGAGGTGTGGCTGGCCAAGTCGTCTTTTTCGCATAGAAACACCGAAAGACCGCGACCGGCGGCATCCGCTGCGATCCCCACGCCATTGATCCCGCCACCGATGACGGCGATATCGTAGATCTCAGCGAGAGGGGGCGTAGGCAAGGTAGAAGTGGGCATCGGCTAGCCTCGGGCTTTTATGATTTTCTGTATTGGAATTCGAACATTAATGTTCATTTGCGAAAATGGTAGCCCATAAAGTCGCCCACAGCCAGTTAACTTCGATTGAAAATACTGATCGAAGGGCCGTGAAAGGAAAATTTTCGAACATTGAGAGAGTGAAGAGGGGAGATTTGCCGCGACTTCTGTAGGAGCATGGCTTGCCCGCGATGGCATACTCGAGGCCGCCATCGCCGGCAAGCCGTGCTCCTACAGGTTATTTAACCGCTTTCGCGGTTAAACGACTTCTAGCCGAATCTTGTGCTGACTCAACAACTGCGCCAGCGCCGGCACAGGTTGCTGATCGGTTACCAGGCAATCAATCAAACTGATCGGCCCCAGACGAATCATGGCGTTGCGCCCGAATTTGCTGGAGTCAGCCGCCAGTATCACCTTCCGGGCATTGGCGATGATCGCCTGGGACACCCGAACTTCCTGATAGTCGAAGTCCAGCAGACTGCCGTCTTCATCGATACCGCTGATGCCGACCAAGGCGAAATCAACCTTGAACTGGTTAATGAAGTCGACACTGGCCTGACCGACCACACCACCGTCGCGCCGCACGTTGCCACCGGTCAGCAGGACATCGAAGTCGTCCTTGGCGCTGAGCATCGAAGCCACATGCAGGTTGTTGGTGATGATCTTCAGGTGATTGTGATTGAGCAACGCCCGGGCGATGGATTCGGTGGTGGTGCCGATATTGATGAACAGCGAGGCGTGATCGGGGATTTGAGCCGCAATGGCTTCACCGATACGCTGCTTTTCATCACGCATCTGATCGGCACGCATGGCGTAGGCGGTGTTTTCGACGCTGGAATCGTAGGCTGCGCCGCCGTGGTAGCGACGCAACAAATTAGCTTCCGCGAGCTGATTGATATCGCGGCGGATGGTTTGCGGTGTAACGACGAACAGCGTAGCCATTTCCTCGATGCTGACATAGCCGCGTTCGCGGACCAGTTCGAGGATTTGCTGCTGACGGGGAGGCAGATTCATGGGGCTTCCTTTGGGCTGCCGTGCAAAAATTTGCCCATGATGACGCAGGAATCTGCTCCCTGCCAGTTTCCAAATAACGTGAAAGCTACTGCGCTCGGCAATCCTGCGTTAAAAACAGGCTCGGACTGCTCATTTACAACCTCGTAAAGTCGGGTGCGACCCCAGCCGGTCCTCGCCTGTTTTTGCCTTGTCTTGCCTTCGCTCGCTACGCTTTCACGCTATTTGGACATACAGATACGAGTACTCAGCCCGGCTTATTCAGCGCCTTCATGCGGTTCCCAATCGCGGGTGCGGCTGACGGCTTTTTTCCAGCCGGCGTAGAGTTTTTCCTTCGCGGTTTCGTCCAGGGTCGGTTCGAATTCGCGCTCGATCACAGCCTTGCCGCGCAACTCGTCCAGGCTGCCCCAGAAGCCACACGCCAGACCAGCCAGGTAAGCCGCACCGAGTGCGGTGGTTTCGCGCATTTGCGGACGCTCGACCTGAGTGCCGAGGATGTCGGCCTGGAACTGCATCAGGAAGTTGTTCGCGACTGCGCCGCCGTCGACACGCAGGGATTTCAAGCGTTCGCCGGAGTCCTGTTGCATGGCATCGAGAACGTCGCGGGTCTGGTAGGCAATCGACTCCAGGGCTGCACGAATGATGTGATCCACGCGTACGCCGCGAGTCAGGCCGAACAGCGCGCCACGGGCATACGGGTCCCAGTACGGAGCACCCAGACCGGTGAAGGCGGGTACCAGGTACACGCCGTTGCTGTCCTTGACCTTGTTGGCGAAGTATTCGGTGTCGTGGGCGTCGTTGATGATTTTCAGTTCATCACGCAGCCATTGAACGGTGGAACCACCGTTGAACACAGCACCTTCCAGCGCGTAAGCCACTTCGCCGCGCGGGCCGCAAGCGATGGTAGTCAACATGCCGTGCTTGGATTTCACCGCTTTGTCGCCGGTGTTCATCAGCAGGAAGCAGCCGGTGCCGTAGGTGTTTTTCGCCTGGCCTGGCTCGACGCACATCTGGCCGAACAGGGCCGCTTGCTGGTCACCCGCGATACCGCCGATGGCGATGCCGCTTTTGGTGTGGCCGTAGATTTCGGACGAGGATTTAACTTCCGGCAGCATTTCGCGCGGAATATCCAGCACCTCCAGCATCTTCGCGTCCCACTCAAGCGTGTGGATGTTGAAGAGCATGGTGCGCGAGGCGTTGGTGTAGTCGGTGACGTGCACTTTGCCGCCGGTAAATTTCCAGATCAGCCAGCTGTCGATGGTGCCGAACAACAGTTCGCCTTTGCGCGCGCGTTCGCGGCTGCCTTCGACGTTGTCGAGGATCCACTTGAGCTTGGTGCCGGAGAAGTACGGGTCGGTGACCAGGCCGGTGGTGTCGCTGATGTATTGCTCGTGACCGTCGCGCTTGAGCTGCTGGCAGATCTCGGTGCTGCGGCGGCACTGCCAGACGATCGCGTTGTAGATCGGGCGGCCGGTGGTCTTGTCCCAGACCACGGTGGTTTCGCGCTGGTTGGTGATGCCGATGGCGGCGACCTGGTCGTGATGCAGGCCGGCTTGAGCCAGGGCCTCGACCATCACGGCGCTTTGGGTGGCGAAGATTTCCATCGGGTCGTGTTCAACCCAGCCGGCTTGCGGGTAATGCTGTGCGAATTCGCGCTGGGCGGTGCAGACCACGTTCGCGTCGCGGTCGAAAATGATCGCGCGGGAGCTGGTCGTACCCTGATCGAGGGCAATGATGTAGTTCTTATTCTGAGTGTCGGTCATGTCGATTGCCTTGGACGAAAAAAGGGGAGTGAGGTCCGGCGCGTGATCTGATGGGCAGGATCACACGCCAACGGTATCAAGAAGTTCTTGGTTTGCCGTCAATGGCCGGTACTGCTTCCTTTGTAGCAGGTAGGGCGCTGGGCAGATGACGGGCAATCAGCCCGCGATACGCTGCAGCACCGAGGCAGGCACCGACAATCGGTGCAAAAATCGGAATCAGGAAATACGGGATATCGCGCCCGCCGGTGAAGGAAATTTCACCCCAGCCAGCGAAGAAAGTCATCAGTTTAGGACCGAAGTCGCGCGCCGGGTTCATCGCAAAACCGGTCAGCGGCCCCATCGAGCTGCCAATCACGGCAATCAGCAGGCCGATCAGCAGCGGAGCGAGCGGACCCTTTGGCAAGCCGTTGTTGTCGTCGGTCAGGGACATGATCACGCCCATCAGGATGGCGGTGATGATCACTTCAACCAGGAAGGCTTGCGCCGTGGTCAAGGCCGGATTGGGGAAGGTGGAAAACACCGACGCCAATTCGAGGCTGGCCTGAGTACCACGAACCATATGGTGAGTTTGTTCGTAATCGAAGAATAAATTGCTGTACAGCGTGTAAACCAACAACGCTCCACAGAAGGCCCCAGCGATCTGGGCGAGAATATAGAAAGGCAGTTTGCGCTTTTCGAAGTCAGCGAAAATGCTCAGGGCAATGCTGACGGCGGGATTGAGATGAGCCCCGGAAACGCCGGCGGTCAGGTAGATCGCCATGCTCACGCCGACCCCCCAGATGATGCTGATTTCCCAAAGGCCGAAGCTGGCACCCGCGACCTTGAGCGCGGCAACACAGCCTGTACCAAAAAAGATCAGCAGCGCAGTGCCCAGGAATTCGGCCATGCATTGGCTTGAGAGCGACGGTTGTTGTAAAGCAGTTGTCATCGAAAACCTCATTTTTGTTGTTGTCTGGCGCTTTTGCATCATGGTCAAAGCGCGATTTTCACCGAGACAGGATCCCCATCCTGTTCTCGGCCTGCTGCTGGGTGCTGCGATAGGAACATTCGTACAGTATTCAGATTCGAAAAAATATAGACAAGAAACGCTGATGTCAAAGGTCGAAAGTGAACCGTCAGTCACAATCGAACTATTAGTCACGTGAATGACCGCATCGTTCACGGGGCAGACCGAAGGTGGACGAACGGCATAAGGCGCCGCCAAGCCTTTGAAATAACGCCGCAATAGAGCCTTTTATGGAGCAATGGCCTAGAATCCAGCGCAGTATTTTTCTACTGCCGCCCAGTCTGGAGCTGTCATGACCCCCGCATTGGATTTGTTGAAAAAAGTTCGTGCCGAACATCGCGTGCACAGTTATGAACATGATCCGAAGGCAGCGTCCTACGGGCTGGAGGCCGCGGAGAAGCTGGGGCTGGATCCGGCGCAGGTGTTCAAGACCTTGCTGGCGGCCAGCGAAAAAGGTGAATTGTTGGTGGCTGTCGTGCCGGTCGTCGGAAGTCTGGACTTGAAAGGCCTGGCTCATGCCGCAGGCGTGAAAAAAGTCGAAATGGCCGATCCTGCCGCTGCGCAACGATCCACCGGATACCTGTTGGGTGGGATCAGCCCGCTGGGACAGAAAAAGCGCTTGCGTACCTTTATCGATAATTCAGCTCAGCCCTTTGCCAGCATTTTTGTCAGCGCGGGGCGACGAGGGTTGGAAGTCGAATTGGCACCCGCGGTGCTGGCCGAACATACCCAGGCGAAGTTCGCCGATATCGGCCGCGCCTGACGCGCACTATCAGCCCGGCGCTGTATGGTGACAATGTATGGGCTCTGTCACTGGTGCCGGGGTGTCGGCAGCTTCATGCTCGGCGGTCTGACAAAGGGAGAAGGTTATGCAGCTTGAGTTTCATCAGGTCGATGCGTTCAGTGATCGGCCGTTCAGTGGCAACCCGGCGATGGTCTATCGATTGGATGCGTGGCTTGCCGATGAGTTGATGCAGAAGATCGCCGCCGAACACAACCTCGCCGAAACCGCTTTCGTGGTGCGCGAAGGGCTGGGCTGGCACATCCGCTGGTTTACCCCGACCACCGAAGTGCCGTTGTGCGGTCATGCGACCCTGGCCAGCGCTTACGTGCTGTTTGAAATCTATAAGGAACCGGTCGAGCGGCTGGACTTCATCTGCAAGTCCGGCCTGCTAAGCGTGAGCCGTGAAGGTGAGCGCTTGTGGCTGGATTTCCCGGCGCTCATTGCGTCGGAAGTGGGTGTGACCCTGGATGTCGAGCGCGCGCTGGGTGTGGAGGCGGTTGATGTGCTGGGGTCGAACGAGTTGTTCGTGGTGCTGGAATCCGAGCAGGCGGTGCTCGAGTGTCAGCCGGACATGGCGGCACTCGCGAAACTGCCGTGGCCGGGGGCAATCGTCACGGCCAAGGGCAGCCAGCATGATTTCGTTTCCCGCTACTTCGCGCCGGCGATCGGCATCAACGAAGACCCGGTGACGGGGTCGACTCATTGCAGCCTGATCCCGTACTGGTCGAAACGCTTGGGCAAGTTGAGCCTGACGGCTTGTCAGCGTTCGGCTCGAGGCGGGGAGTTGTTCTGTCGGCTGGAAGGGGATCGGGTAAAAATCGGCGGGAATGCGACGCTCGTTGCGAGCGGAACGCTGATGCTGGGTTGATGCTGATCTTTGTAGGAGCAAAGCTCGCTCGCGATGAACGATGACGCGGTGCATCAGTTAAACCGCGGTGATGCTATCGCGAGCAAGCTTTGCTCCTACAGAAACGGAGTGTCAGTGGGCGCTGCTGTAACGGCGGACACCGGACTCGACGACCGGAATCTGCGCCGCCGTACTGCCCGACGCCTGAAACAGCACCAGGTGTTCAGCCGCGACACGAATGCCGACCTCTGAACCCACCTGATGATCGGCATGGCTCGGGAAAATCGATTCCAGCTGCGCGCCGGTCGGCAACTGCAAGCGATACAAGGTGGACGCACCCTGGAAAGACTTGCCGACAATCCGCGCCTTCAACGTGCTGTCCGGTGCATAAACGATATCGTCCGGACGCAGCAACACATCCACCGCCCCGCCAACCGGCCAGGTGTAGGCACGATTACCGCGTAACTCACCCAGCTCGGTCTGCACCGACTCGGGGCTGCTCAACTGACCGCGAATGAAATAACCCTGACCGATGAAGCTGGCGACATACGGCGTCAGCGGTTCGTGATACAGGTTATAAGGCGTGTCCCACTGCTCCAGGCGACCTTCCTTGAAAACCCCCACATGATCACTCACTGCGAACGCTTCTTCCTGATCGTGGGTTACCAGAATTGCGCTGGTGCCACGGGCCTTGAGGATGTCGCGCACCTCATGGCTGAGCTTGCGTCGCAGCTCTCCATCAAGGTTGGAAAAGGGTTCGTCGAGCAGTAGCAGTTGAGGTTCCGGCGCCAGGGCGCGGGCCAGTGCGACGCGCTGCTGTTGACCACCGGACAGCTCATGGGGGAAGCGCTTGCCGAGGTTTTTCAGGTTGACCAGTTCCAGCAGCTCTTCGGTAACGCGATCCTTTTGCGGGTGCTTGCGGATCCCGAAGGCGATGTTCTCGGCGACGCTCAAGTGCGGAAACAGAGCGTAATCCTGGAACACCATGCCGATCCGGCGTTTCTCCGGGGCGAGGGTGAAACCAGCGCGGGAGATTGTCTCGCCCGCCAACTGGATTTCACCTTCGTGTACCGGTTCGAAACCGGCAATTGCCCGTAGCGTGGTGGTTTTGCCGCAACCCGAAGAGCCCAGCAGGCAACCGATGTCGCCGGCATTCAAATGCAGGTTGAGGTTCTGCACGACGCGCTGGTCTTGATAGCCGCAGGCGAGATTGCGCAGGTTCAACAGTAATGGATGGCTCATGCGTGGTGGTACGCCGGTTCGACGAGAAACTCGAGCAGGGCCTTTTGTGCGTGAAGACGGTTTTCGGCTTGATCCCACGCGACGGAGCGCTGGTCATCGAGCAGGTCGACGCTGATCTCTTCGCCACGGTGGGCCGGCAGGCAATGCATGAACAGCACGTCCGGTGCGGCCAGGTCGAGCAGGGCGCGGTTGACTTGAAACGGCGCGAACAGTTTCAGGCGCTTGGCGGTTTCCTCTTCCTGGCCCATGGAGGTCCAGACGTCGGTGCTGACCAGGTGGGCGCCGCGCACGGCATCCTTCGGATCGCGGACGATGGTGACCCGATCGCCGGCCTTGGCCACGAATTCAGGGTTGGGTTCAAAGCCTTCCGGGCACGCGACTCGCAACTGGAAGTCGAACTGGATCGCCGCTTCTATATAGCTGTTGCACATGTTGTTGCCGTCGCCGATCCAGGCCACGGTTTTGCCCTGGATCGAACCGCGGTGTTCGAGGAACGTCTGCATGTCGGCCAGCAACTGGCACGGGTGCAGGTCATCGGACAGGCCGTTGATCACGGGCACGCGGGAGTTGGCGGCGAATTCGGTCAGGGTGCTGTGGGCAAAGGTACGGATCATCACGGCGTCGAGCATGCTCGACATGACGATCGCGCAGTCGCCGATCGGCTCGCCACGGCCCAGTTGGGTGTCGCGCGGCGACAGGAAGATCGCCTGGCCACCGAGCTGGATCATGCCGGCTTCGAAAGAAATACGGGTGCGGGTCGAGGACTTCTCGAAAATCATCCCGAGCACGCGGTTTTTCAGAGGCTCGAACAGTACGCCGCGGTTACGCAGGTCTTTGAGCTCAACGCCTCGACGGATCACGCTGACCAGCTCTTCGGGCGTGCAATCCATCAGGGAGAGAAAGTGCCTTGCGCTCATCATTGACTACCTTTTTGCAACAGACCGCAGATACTCAAAGCCTTGTTTAACTGAAAAACGGGCGAGACCTGCGGCGTAAGCCGCACGGGGCGACGAAATAGGGGAAGGCGCGATCTTATAATTAAATGTCGCGTCTTACCAATAGGGCTACGGTTTTTAGGGGATTTCAGAGGGGCTACGGGATGACCGCAGTAGCGCTTTTGAAGCCTGTTTCCTGACAGCAGCCGGTCATTTGTACACTGGGGTCACGGGGCTTTGCAATCAAACGGGGCGCAGACGGCATAGCCGCGGTCGGTTTCTGGCCTGTCATTTGAAGCATTTGTGCTCGGGATCGATCGATATGTCTGGTCTGAAACATTTGCTAAAGCAAAGTGGCGGGTTATAACTAACGCACGAACGACGCAGGAAGCCTTCGGAATGGAATCGAAAGAACGACAGTTAATGGAATTACTCGGCCTCACGGCTCGCTCGCTGACCCACCTCACCGCGTCCATGACCTCGATGTCCTTCGAGTTGATGCGCAGTGAAGACGAAGTGACCAAGGCCGCCGGCCGGCGGATGATCGACCGTATGGCAACCATCAGCACCGGGCTAGACGAGCACTGGCGGCTGATCGGCGAACTCACCGGTGTTCATCTCGCTCAAGAGCAGATCGAAACCATCCAGGAGATCCAGTTGCAGGCGCCGCCGAAGCTGCCGCCCAACTGATCCCCTGCGGTCATCGGCTGGCCTGATGGCCGCCGATTCACAAGACGAACGTCGCTGGCGCAGCAGTGGATCAGGCGCCATAGTTTTGTTCCCGCGGCCGATATTGCCCGCCCAGAACAAGACAGAGACTGGCCATGACCAAGACTCTCCATCACCGTGCGTGCCACTTGTGCGAAGCCATCTGCGGCCTGACCATCGAAACCACCGAGGTCGAAGGCGCAGTGCAGATCACGTCGATCAAGGGTGACGCTCAGGATACCTTCAGCCGGGGGCACATCTGCCCCAAGGCTGTCGCCCTGCAAGATATTCAGAACGATCCGGATCGTCTGCATCAGCCGATGCTGCGGGTCGGCAGTGAATGGCAGCCCATCGAGTGGGAAGACGCCTTCAACCTTGTAGCCGAACGTCTGGCGGCGATTCAGGAGCGTCACGGACAGAACGCGGTGGCGGTCTATCAAGGCAACCCCAGCGTGCACAATTACGGGCTGATGACCCACAGCAATTACTTTCTCGGCCTGTTGAAAACCCGCAACCGGTTTTCCGCGACCTCGGTCGACCAGTTGCCCCATCACCTGACCAGCCATTTGATGTACGGCCACGGTTTGCTGTTGCCAATCCCGGACATCGATCACACCGATTTCATGCTGATCCTCGGCGGCAATCCGCTGGCCTCCAACGGCAGCATCATGACCGTGCCGGATGTGGAGAAGCGCTTGAAGGCCATTCAGGCCCGCGGCGGCAAAGTGGTGGTGGTCGATCCGCGCCGTAGCGAAACCGCGGCGATTGCCGACCAGCATTTGTTCGTGCGCCCCGGTGGCGATGCGGCGTTGTTGTTCGGACTGCTCAATACCTTGTTCGCTGAAGGCCTGACCCGCGACAGTCATTTGCCGGTGGACGGTCTGAATGAGGTACGCGAGGCGGTCGCGAATTTCACCGCCGAGGCCATGAGCCCACTGTGCGCGGTGCCCGCCGAACAGATCCGCCAACTGGCGCGGGACTTTGCGGCGGCGCCGACAGCGGTCTGCTACGGCCGCATGGGCGTTTCGACCCAGGCGTTTGGCACTTTGTGTCATTGGGTTGTGCAACTGATCAACCTGGTCACCGGTAATCTTGATCGCGTGGGAGGGGCGTTGTGCACCGAACCGGCGGTGGACTTGGTGGCATCGACCTCAGGTGGGCATTTCAATCTGTGGCAGAGCCGGGTCTCCGGGCGTCCTGAATACGGTGGCGAACTGCCGGTCTCGGCGCTCGCCGAAGAGATGCTTACCGAAGGGGAAGGGCAGGTCCGCGCGCTGATTACCGTGGCGGGTAACCCGGTGCTGTCGACGCCCAATGGCCGACAACTGGAACAGGCGCTGGACGGATTGGAGTTCATGGTCAGCATCGACCTGTACATCAATGAAACCACGCGGTATGCCGACCTGATCCTGCCGTCCACATCGGCCCTGGAAAACGATCATTACGACACGACGTTCAATATGTTCGCGGTGCGTAACGTCACTCGGTTCAATCGCGCGATCCTGGCCAAACCTGAAGGTGCGTTGCATGACTGGGAGATTTTCGTAGGGCTGGCCAAGGCGTTTGCGGCAAAGACCGGTAAGGAACTGAAACCAACGATCCCGCCAGCGCAGATGATCGACCGTGGCTTGCGGATGGGGTTGTATGGCGATACTTCAGAACAGAAATTATCACTGGCGACCTTGTTCGATCACCCGCATGGTGTCGATCTCGGGGCGCTGAAATCCAACCTGACGCCTCGCCTGAAAACCGAAAACCAGCGCGTCCAGGCTGCGCCGCCAGCGATCCTTGCTGACCTGGCGCGTTTTGCAGCCCTGCAAGCACCCCCGGCCGATGAATTGCTGATGATTGGCCGCCGTCATGTGCGCAGTAACAACTCGTGGATGCATAACTATCACCGCCTGGTGAAGGGCAAGCCGCGCCATCAATTGCTGATGCACCCGGATGACCTGGCCAGCCGTGGGCTCAACGACGGGCAGCGCGTGCGGGTCAGTTCGCGGGTCGGTGTGATTGAAGTTGAAGTGCTCGGCAGTCTGGATATGATGAAAGGCGTGGTCAGCCTTCCGCACGGTTGGGGCCATGCGCGGCCAGGCGTGCAGATGACCATTGCCAGTGGTCAGCCGGGCTCCAGCGCCAATGACCTGACCGACGAATGTCTGCTCGATGAGTTGTCGGGCAATGCGGCGTTGAATGGCGTGCCAGTGACCGTGGCGGCGGCTTGACTGAGTCTGTCGGGGAGACCGAGCATGGCGCTCGGGTTTCCGTTACAATGCGCCACCGTGCCGACCCCTGAGTCGGAAAGTTCAGCCGAGGTGCTCCATGGATATCATCGAAACGATTAAAGAGCAGATTGCTAACAACACCATTCTGCTTTACATGAAAGGTTCGCCGAATGCCCCGCAGTGCGGCTTCTCCGCGAAAGCCGCGCAGGCCGTGATGGCATGTGGTGAAAAGTTTGCGTACGTGGACATCCTGCAGAACCCGGAAATCCGCGCCAACCTGCCAAAATACGCCAACTGGCCAACCTTCCCGCAACTGTGGGTGGGCGGTGAGCTGGTCGGCGGTAGCGACATCATGACCGAGATGGCTGCAGACGGTTCGCTGCAGACCACCATCAAGGCTGCTGTCGAAGCTGCTGCTGCCAACAAGACCGAAGCCTGACCCGCTCTTTGTAGGAGCAAAGCTTGCTCGCGATGCAGGCGCCGCGGTTTAGCAAGAACACCGCGTCATCGTTCATCGCTGGCAAGCCATGCTCCTAAAAGAGCAGGCATTAAAAAGCCCCGCCTCTTAAAAGAGAGCGGGGCTTTTTATTGTCTCGAGTTTAGCGGGCGCTAACTTACTCTTCGCCCATCTGCGATTGCAGATAGTTCTCAAGACCGACTTTATCGATCAGACCCAGTTGGGTTTCCAGCCAGTCGATATGTTCTTCTTCGGATTCAAGAATATCTTCGAGCAGTTCACGGCTGCCGAAGTCACCAACGGTCTCGCAATGAGCGATAGCCACTTTGAGATCCGCGTGACCGGTGCGTTCGATACGCAGGTCGCACTCAAGCATTTCCTGGGTGTGTTCGCCGATCTGCAGCTTGCCCAGGTCCTGGACGTTCGGCAGGCCTTCAAGGAACAGGATGCGCTTGATCAGCTTGTCCGCGTGCTTCATCTCGTCGATGGATTCGTGGTATTCGTGCTTGCCGAGCTTGTTCAGGCCCCAATCTTCGTACATGCGTGCATGCAGGAAGTATTGATTGATCGCGACCAGTTCATTGGCAAGGATTTTGTTGAGATGCTGGATGACTGTAACGTCGCCTTTCATGATGGGGTCCTGCCCTAAGTAGCTGTCAATAAGGGCGAGTTTGAGCCGCGTAATTAAGAGTGTCAAACCTAAGTTATTGAAACTTAAGTGAAAATTAATCTGAATAAGAATGTTTGTGTTCCGCGTCTAGCGCGTAAGCGATTGATTTTCAGACATAAAAAAACCGGACATCAAGTCCGGTTCTTTGAAATACGTTAATTACGCGGCAGTAAATTCTACAGGGTAGGGAATCGCGGCCTGGGCCGATTGCAGTTTGGTCAGGGTTTCGCGGACCACTTCCTTGGCAAGGCAGGCACATTTACCGCATTGGCTAGCTACGCCGGTGGCCTGACGGACTTCCTTATAGCTGCAGCAACCTTCATAGATCGCTTCGCGGATTTGACCGTCGGTGACGCCAGTGCAGAGGCAAACATACATAAGTGAAAACCGTCGCTGGTTGTGACTCAATTGCGATGGATCTTAATGTTAACGAGAATGATTGTCAAAGTGGTTTCTGAAAGCTTTGATCAGGGCTGACGAACGGTTTCCTCTCAGCTTCGATCACGAGGACAACCCGTCGACTGCATTTCCCTTGTCAAAAAAACCGTTAAGGACAGGGTAAAAACGCAGTGTATGATGGCCGGTCCTTATGAAGCGGGTTCGTGTCACAGGGCTGTCGCCTGAAGGTGGCAGGCTGGCGCAAACCCGGAACTTCACGTTTTTACACCAGGAGATATCCAATGAGCGTACTCGTAGGCAAACAAGCCCCTGACTTCACCGTACCGGCTGTACTCGGCAATGGCGAAATCGTAGACAGCTTCACCCTGTCGTCGGCCATCAAAGGCAAATACGGCCTGGTGTTCTTCTACCCACTGGACTTCACCTTCGTTTGCCCGTCCGAGCTGATCGCTCTGGACAACCGCATGTCTGACTTCAAGGCACGCAACGTTGAAGTGGTCGCCGTTTCGATCGACTCGCACTTCACCCACAACGCCTGGCGCAACACCCCGGTCAACAATGGTGGTATCGGCCAGGTCCGTTACACCATGGCTGCCGATATCAAGCAGGAAATCATGAAGGCTTACGACGTTCAGTCCGCTGACGGCGTAGCTTTCCGTGGTGCGTTCCTGATCGACGACAAAGGCGTTGTCCGCTCGCAGATCATCAACGACCTGCCGCTGGGCCGTAACATCGAAGAGCTGGTTCGTCTGGTCGACGCGCTGCAATTCCACGAAGAGCACGGTGAAGTCTGCCCTGCCAACTGGAAAAAAGGCGACAAAGGCATGACCGCTTCCACCGAAGGTGTTGCGGCTTACCTGACCGAGCACGCTGCTGCGCTGTAAGGCACGTTTGAGGCATAAAAAAACCGGCCGTTGAGGCCGGTTTTTTTATGGGCGGGGTAAGTCCAGCGACCGGGATCAGTCGTTGAAGTCTTCCCAGCCGCCCATTTGTTTCCAGCGATTGACGATGCCGCAGAACAGCTCGGCCGTCTTCTCGGTGTCGTAGCGCGCCGAGTGAGCCTCGCGACCGTCAAAGTCGATGTCTGCTGCCTGGCAAGCCTTGGCCAGTACAGTTTGACCGTAAGCCAGACCGGCCAGGGTCGCGGTATCGAAGCTGGAGAACGGATGAAACGGGTTGCGTTTCATGTCCAGACGCGCGACAGCGGCGTTGAGGAAACCCAGATCGAAGCTGCTGTTGTGCCCGACCAGAATCGCCCGTTTGCAGCCGTTGGCTTTCAGGGCCTTGCGGATGCCGCGGAAGATATCGGTCAGGGCCGTTTCTTCGCTCACCGCCATACGCAGCGGGTGATCGAGTTTGATCCCGGTGAATTCCAGCGCGGCCGCTTCAATGTTCGCGCCTTCAAAAGGCTCGACGCGGAAGAAATAGGTGTGATCGGGATACACAAACCCTTTTTCATCCATGGCGATAGTGGTTGCGGCAATTTCCAGCAAGGCGTCAGTGGCAGAGTTGAAACCACCGGTTTCAACGTCGACAACGACTGGCAGGTATCCACGGAAGCGCTCAGCCATCGGGTGGCGCGAACCACCTCCGCCGCCTTGACCGTCCTGTTCGTCGTCGAAATGGTCTTCACTCACGCGTGTTCCTCCAGCAGGCGCCAGCGCAGTTTTTCACCGGCGCGCAGCGGGATTACGGTCAGCTCGCCAAATGGCAGGCTGGTTGGGGCGGTCCACTCTTCGCGGACCAGGGTGATGCGGTCGGTGTTCACCGGCAGGCCGTAGAAACGCGGGCCGTTCAGGCTGGCGAAGGCTTCGAGCTTGTCCAGCGCGTTGCGCTGTTCGAAGGCTTCGGCATACATCTCGATCGCTGCATAAGCGGTGTAGCAACCGGCACAGCCGCAAGCGGCTTCTTTGGCGTGCAGGGCATGGGGCGCCGAGTCGGTGCCGAGGAAGAACTTGTCGCTGCCGCTGGTGGCGGCGTCGAGCAGGGCTTCCTGATGGGTGTTGCGCTTGAGGATCGGCAGGCAATAGAAGTGCGGCCGAATCCCGCCCACCAGCATGTGGTTGCGGTTGTAGAGCAGGTGATGCGCGGTGATGGTCGCGCCAACATTGGCCGAAGCCTCGTTGACGAACTGCACGGCGTCGGCGGTAGTGATGTGTTCGAACACCACTTTGAGGCTCGGGAAGCGCTCGACCACACGACGCATGTGCTCATCGATAAAGATTTTTTCGCGATCGAACACGTCGACATCGCCACGGGTGACTTCACCGTGAACCAACAAGGGCATCCCGACTTCGGCCATGGCCTCAAGTGCAGGGAAAATCTTGTCGATGCTGGTGACGCCAGAGTCCGAGTTGGTGGTCGCGCCGGCCGGGTACAGCTTGGCGGCGTGAATGAAGCCGCTGGCCTTGGCCTCGCGAATTTCTTCGGGCTGGGTGCGGTCGGTCAGGTACAGCACCATCAACGGTTCAAAGCGGCTGCCAGCCGGGCGTGCAGCGAGAATCCGCTGGCGATAGCCGTCGGCTTCAGCGGTGTTACGCACCGGAGGTACCAGGTTGGGCATGATGATGGCGCGACCAAAGGTGCGCGCGACATCCGCGACTGTATTGGGCAACACAGCACCATCGCGAAGATGAATATGCCAGTCGTCGGGACGCAGCAGGGTCAGGCGGTCGGACATGAGGGGATTCCAGGCGGGTCAAACTGAAGGGAATGCTACCGGAAAAGACTCTTCCAGGCACTCGCTATCAAGTTTTGCAGGAAGCTTCCGATATCCAACAGGTATGCCGTAAACATCTGTGTGTCGGTCTTTTTGTTGTAGAAGCCAGTGGAGCCTCCCGTGCGCCAGCGTTATTTAGCCTTGCTCAGCGTGTTTGCCAGCCTTCCTGCGATGGCGCTCACTTTCCAGACCCGTCTGGAGAGCATCGAGTGGACGGTCGAAGGAGACAAGTTCGAGTGCCGCCTGGCTCAGCCGATCACCGATTTTGGTTCGGGTGAATTCGTGCGTCGCGCTGGCGAGCAAGCGACGTTCCGTCTGAAGGCCTATAACTCGATGATCGGCGGCGGTTCGGCCACCTTGCTGGCGGCGGCTGCACCCTGGCAGCCGGGGCGTGGCGACATCAACCTCGGTTCTGTGCGAATCGGCAGCGGCAATGTGTTGTTCAACAGTTCGCAAGTTCAGGCGGGCCGCTTGATCAGTGGCCTGATGGATGGCCGCAGTCCGGTCGTTCGACATGATTCGGGCGATGGCCGGGTGTCGGAAGTGCGTCTGTTGCCAGTCAAGTTCAGCAAGGCATTTAACGACTATCAGGGCTGCGTGGCGAAGCTGCTGCCGAAGAATTTCGAGCAGGTCAAGCAATCGCAGATCGGCTTCCCCGGCGAAGGCATCGAACTCGACACGCAGGCCAAGGCGCAATTACAAGTAATGCTGGAGTTCATGAAGGCTGATCCGACGGTCAACCACATCGAACTCGATGGTCACTCCGATAACAGCGGCAACCGCCTGACCAACCGTGACCTGTCGCGGCGTCGGGCCCTGGCCGTCATGGAGTTCTTCAAGGCCAACGGCATTCAGGAATCGCAGATCACCGTGCGCTTTCACGGCGAGCGTTATCCATTAGTGCCCAATACCAATTCCGCCAACCGGGCGAAGAACCGTCGGGTCAATGTGCACCTCGCGCGCGTTGCGCCCACCGAAAAGCCGGCCCCTCAGGCCACTGCTTCGGCGAGCGCCGCGTCGACCTCCTGAACCCGCTGTTATCGTCGCTCACTCGACATAATCTGTCGCTTCGTCGTCATAAGCTGTCGCGCCTCTGTAAATTATCCTGCATGACCGGTAGACTTGACGGCTTTCCGTAGAACCCCGTGGAGTGATGGCATGGCGGACGTAAACAAGGTCGTTCTGGCGTATTCCGGCGGCCTGGACACTTCGGTGATCCTCAAGTGGCTGCAGGATACTTATAACTGTGAAGTCGTGACCTTCACCGCTGACCTGGGTCAGGGCGAAGAAGTCGAACCTGCACGCGCCAAGGCACAGGCCATGGGCGTGAAAGAGATCTACATCGACGACTTGCGCGAAGAATTCGTGCGCGATTTCGTTTTCCCAATGTTCCGCGCCAACACCGTTTACGAAGGCGAGTACCTGCTGGGTACTTCCATCGCTCGTCCGTTGATCGCCAAGCGCCTGATCGAAATCGCCAACGAAACCGGCGCTGACGCCATTTCCCACGGCGCCACCGGCAAGGGCAACGACCAGGTTCGTTTCGAACTGGGCGCCTACGCCTTGAAGCCAGGAGTGAAAGTGATCGCTCCGTGGCGCGAATGGGACCTGCTCTCCCGTGAAAAGCTGATGGATTATGCTGAAAAGCACAACATCCCGATCGAGCGTCACGGCAAGAAAAAATCCCCGTACTCGATGGATGCCAACCTGCTGCACATCTCCTATGAAGGCGGCGTGCTGGAAGACACCTGGACCGAGCACGAAGAAGACATGTGGAAATGGACCGTCTCCCCGGAGAAGGCTCCAGATAAAGCACAATACCTGGAACTGACCTACCGCAACGGCGATATCGTTGCACTGGACGGCGTCGAAATGACCCCGGCTACCGTGCTGGCGACTCTGAATCGTATCGGTGGCGAACACGGTATCGGCCGTCTCGACATCGTTGAGAACCGTTACGTGGGCATGAAGTCCCGTGGCTGCTACGAAACCCCAGGCGGCACCATCATGCTGCGCGCCCACCGTGCGATCGAATCGATCACCCTGGACCGCGAAGTGGCTCACCTCAAAGACGAGCTGATGCCTAAATACGCCAGCCTGATCTACACCGGTTACTGGTGGAGCCCTGAGCGTCTGATGCTGCAACAGATGATCGACGCGTCCCAGGCCCACGTGAACGGCGTTGTGCGCCTGAAGCTGTACAAGGGCAACGTGATCGTCACCGGTCGCAAGTCCGACGAATCGTTGTTCGATGCCAATATCGCGACCTTCGAAGAAGATGGCGGCGCCTACAACCAGGCCGACGCGGCGGGCTTCATCAAGCTCAACGCGTTGCGCATGCGTATTGCGGCGAACAAAGGCCGGAAGCTTTTCTGAGATCTTTGAAACCGTAGAGTTGTGGCCTTGTCGGTGACAAGGCCACAATTTCTGAATAGGGGGGAGTTTTCCTGCCGGACATCGTGTTATCAACGCTCTTTTTGTATCGGTAATACCTTCCTTCTGTTTCCTCTCTCTGAATGCTCTTCAAGCGTTACCTGCTGCATGTCAGGTAAAAAGAGTGATCAAGAATCGTCAGGCCGTGTGAATTCAAATTGTAAGCAATGCAAAGCGTTGGGCCGTTGCGATTCTTTGCCTGTTTTGATTGCTTGCTTGCGCTTTCCTTCAGTAGTGCCTCCGAATCGGTACAGGTGAGAAATACGATCACTTGTGCAGGGCTTCCCTGTGGGTGCCGGTTTTTTTCAATCCAGGCGCCGAACTCCATTTTCTTGTGTAGCCACCGCGCATCGACGATGTGCAGGTTTTTTAGCTGCTCGGCCATGCAAACGTGCTGTAGAGCCGAGAGGCCCGTCTGAATACTGATCCGGGCGGGAGGGTCCTTCAGGTTGTCGGGCCGCTGACCGCGTTCTGCGTTGTCCATCACTTTTATAAAATGCTTTCCCTTGCCGTAATCGGATGGCGCATACAGCGACCGGTAGTTGAAGTTGAGTGTGGCGAAGAAAAGAAAAAGCAAATAAAAAGGGAAACTAATCAGGAACCAGACATAGAGTTCCCGCTCCTTGTTGTCGAGAAAGGGCAGTGAGACGGCGGCCGAAGTTTCAGAAATAGCGGCAAATATCGCAATGACGGTCATGGGGTTGATGATTTTTTTCTTTTGTTTGTTCATGTTTTTTGCTCATAAAGTATTGTCTTTTCTCGAATGATTAGTGTTTTTGGTTTTGATCTTAATAACTAAGTGGTCGGTGTTTATATTGGTGTGGTACTCCTTTTTAAGTTTTGAATTTCGAGGGTTTTATAGTAGCGGTATTGAGTGTGTGGCGGGTACCTCTGTTGATGAGTTTTAAGTGGTGATGGGGTGAGTTTGTTGATGAAGTGTTGCTTGGTGTGATTTTTTATTACAATCTTGATGTCCGGTGTTTGTGGTGTGGGGGTTTCAAGTGGTAAATATCAGTTACTTTTAAGGGTAGCTCAATAGTCAGTATTCGTTGGATCGTCTTGCGACGATCCCTGCTATTTGGTTTTCTGGTTGTAAACAGAAACAAAAAACCGCGGATAATCGAAATGTTTTCAGGTCGATAAAATTTTTATCCCCTCGGTATTTTTGGGAGTTTTGTAAGACAATTCTCTAATGTCTGTAGGGAATGTCTCTCGGTGTGGGTGGCCGAGGGGGGCGGCATGCCATGGGTGAAACGACTAGGCTATCGTGCGGGCTCTAAAAATTCGAACAGCGAAAATTGGACTTGCCCATGAATAAAGTGCTGATCGTGGATGATCACCCCGTCATTCGTCTTGCGGTACGTATGCTAATGGAACGTCACGGCTACGAGGTTGTTGCAGAGACAGATAATGGCGTGGATGCGTTGCAACTTGCCCGTGAGCATATGCCGGATATTGTTATCCTGGATATTGGAATACCAAAACTTGATGGGCTGGAAGTCATTGCGCGTCTGACATCGACAGCAATGCCTATGAAAGTACTGATACTAACTTCTCAGGCACCCGGGCATTTCTCTATGCGTTGCATGCAATCGGGTGCTGCTGGGTATGTTTGTAAGCAACAGGATCTCACCGAGTTGCTCAGTGCAATAAAGGCAGTATTGTCGGGCTACAGTTACTTTCCGAATCAAGCCTTGCATACCGTACGTTCCAGTTTGGGGAACGCCAGTGAAGCCGATATGGTGGATCGGCTGTCGGGACGGGAAATGATGGTCTTGCAGCAATTGGCCCGAGGCAAGACCAACAAGGAGATTGCCGATGGAATGTTCCTCAGCAATAAGACTGTCAGTACTTACAAGACGCGTCTGTTGTTGAAGCTCAATGCCCGCTCCCTGGTCGACCTGATCGAATTGGCTCAACGCAATGGTCTGGTGTGACTGCCTGGGCGTTTGACGAGGCGCGATGAGCGGGGGGGCATCAAGCGGCACTTAGTAAAAAGCCTCCGTTTCGGGAGGCTTTTAGGTGTCATAGGTCAAAATCGTAATCGGCCAATTGCTTTTGCAGTCGGCGCTCCTCCAGCAGATTGTCGATGGTACGGCGTTTGCTCAGGTTGGTCTTCGCCACTTCAACCACTGGTTCAGCATCATCAGCCTCAACAGGGGTGAAGTCGTCTTCTACGTCCAATTGCTCTTTGCCAGTGCTCATAGTGTTACTCCAGGCTAAGGCTGCCTTTGGCGCTCCTTATATCGATAATCTCCCGGCGGGTAAAAAAGATTTTTTCAATCGATAAATTGAAAAACCTAATAGCGCCTCAATCGTCCGACGTTTTTTGCTTGTATTCGCACAAGTCTTCGATCCGACAGCTGCCGCAACGAGGCTTGCGGGCCAGGCAAACGTAGCGTCCGTGGAGGATCAGCCAGTGATGGGCATCCAGCAGATATTCCTTCGGCACGAACTTAATCAGTTTTTGCTCAACCTCGACCACATTTTTGCCGGGAGCAATGCCGGTACGGTTGCTGACCCGGAAAATATGCGTGTCCACGGCCATGGTCAGCTGACGGAATGCGGTATTGAGTACCACGTTGGCAGTCTTGCGGCCGACGCCGGGTAACGCTTCCAGCTCTTCACGGGTTTGCGGGACTTCGCCTCCATGACGTTCCATCAGTAAGCGACAGGTCTCGATCACGTTTTTCGCTTTGCTGTTGAACAGGCCGATGGTCTTGATGTATTCCGACAGTCCCTCGACACCCAAGGCATAAATCGCCGCGGGTGTATTGGCCACCGGATAGAGTTTCGCGGTGGCCTTGTTGACGCCGACATCGGTCGACTGCGCCGAGAGAATCACGGAGATCAGCAATTCGAACGGCGAGGAGTAGGCCAGTTCGGTCTTCGGTTCCGGGTTGTCTTCGTGAAATCGGCGAAAAATTTCCAGACGTTTTGCGGCATTCATGGGCAGTGCATTTCCTCGAAGGCGGTCAGTGTGAGGGCGTCGAGCGGGTCCAGGCCTGACGTGCGGCGATCAGCAGTCCCAGCAGAATGAAACCACCAGGGGCCAGGGTGGCCAGGCGCAAGCCACCGTCGGTGGTCAGCACCCAGCCTTGCCAGTCCGCTTGCGCAGTGCCAGCCAGCCATGGCAGGTGGCTGCCGAATGTTCCGTTGCCGATGAATTCGCGCAGCACGCCAAGGCCCGCCATCAACGCACCGAACAGGCCACACAGGCGCAGGCGATCACGCCAGGCGCTCTGTAGAAAACCGGTGTGTTCCAGCACAACACATTGCAAGGCAATCAGTCCCGCATAGAACCCTACATGTTGGTGCCATTGCAGCGACCAGATTTGCACGGCGAGTTCCGTGCAACTGGTCAGTGTGGCCGCCAGCAGGACGCTGGCAAGCAAATGTGTCTCTGGGACAAGTCGGGATCGCAAGGCGCCCATGCTCACTCCAAAGGTACTGATCACCACGATAAACATCAGCCACAAGCCCAGAGCGGACACCAATGAATCCGTGGCACCGATCAGCGGTGCAAGCATCAGCGAATGCTGCAGCATCGATGACTTATTCATGAGCGCTGCTCCCGATCATCTGTTGCTGATGTTCGTCGAAATAGCGCAACGCGTCATGGATGGCGTTGATGACCGCTCTCGACGTAATGGTCGCCCCCGCCATTTGATCGAATTGCCCCTGATCCTTTTTCAAGGCCCAGCCATTGTCGGCAGGTTCGGTTCGGGACTTTCCGGAAAAAGCCTGAAGCCAGGCATTGGGCCAGTCGGCGAGTCGACCGCCCAGCCCCGGAGTTTCCGATTGCTTGAGCGTTTTTACGCCCAGTACCTTGCCGTTTGCGCCGATGGCGATCAGCAATTCGATGGAACCCTCGTAACCCAGGGTCTGGCTGCGCAGCAACACGGCGCTGGTCTGGCCTGTCTTGGTTGCCAGATAGCCACCCAGCAGCGTGCTATTGGCTAACCCAGTGTTTTCAAGGGCGAGTGGTTGTTCCAGTGGCTGATTGTCGTAGCTTTCAGCAGGAAGCAGGTCCAGCAGGTTACGACTGTCGATCAGGCGCTGTTCGGCCGCAATGCGCGGCGCGCTGGTGTGCTGCACGAGGTAAGTCGCGCCAATCCCCAGGCCTGCCAGCAACACCAGGATCACAACGCTCGACGCTCGGCTCATGGCGTCCCCCGTTCCTGTCTGGAGGCGGCAAACCGCTCCAGCGCCGGCACACAGAGGTTCATCAACAGCACGGCAAAGGCGACGCCGTCCGGATAACCTCCCCAGGTACGAATCAAGTACGTCAGCAGCCCGACGCCCGCGCCGAACAGCAGTCGCGCGGCGGGGCTTTTTGCGCCGGACACCGGTTCCGTGACGATGAAGAATGCGCCCAGCATGCTCGCGCCAGTGAGCAGATGAAACAGCGGTGAACCATGGGAGTCGGAGCCCGAGCCGTTCCAGCACAGCAGGCTGATGATGAACAGGCTGGCCAGCATGCCGACCGGCGCATGCCAGCTGAACACCCGTCGTTGCAGCAAAAATGCGCCGCCCGCCAAAAAAGCCAGGTTGACCCATTCCATGCCTCGGCCGCCGAAATGACCGAAGGCCGGGTTAGCGGCAAACAGTTCGTCCATGGTCAGGCTTTTGTTGATCCGCAGGCTGTCCAGCGCCGTGGCCTGGACCCACGCATCTGGAGTCTGGCTGAGGCTGAACCCAAACACCTGCTGCAAACCGCCGAGCAGGTCGAGTCCATGGGACGACGGCCAGTGGGTCATCTGTTGGGGAAAGGTCACCAGCACCAGGGCGAAGCCCAGCATTGCCGGGTTGAACGGGTTCTTGCCAACGCCGCCATACAGGTGTTTGCCGAACACCATCGCGAACGCTGCGGCACAGACCGTCAGCCACCACGGGCAATAAGGCGGCAAGGCCAGCGCCAACAGCGTCGCGCTGACCAGTGCGCTGCCGTCGCTCAAGGTCGGCTTGAGCGGTTGCTCGCGCAAGCGCAACACGGCCGCTTCAACGGCCAGTGCGGTAACACCCGTCAGAATCAGGTTGATCAACACGCCCCAGCCGTACAGCCAGAAAAACACCAACATCCCCGGCACGGTGGCCAGCAATACCAGCTTCATGGCCTGCTGAAGGCGCTCGTCGACCGATTCAAGGGGCGGCATAGGCATCTACCTGACGCTCGGCTTCAATTACCGCGAGTTCCAGGGCTTCAATCTGCTCCACCGGCGCTTCGCTGGCCTGGGCTTTCTTGAGTTCGGCGCGGCGCATGGCCAACTGGATCTTTGCCCGATTCAGCTGCGCATTTTTCGCCGGAACGACGGGTGCTGCGACTGGTTGTGCAGTGCTTTCCAGTTCCGCCAACGCCTGTTCGCTAGCCTCGAATTGCTGTTGCAAGACAATCAATTGCGACTGCTGTTCGAAGGTCGGCGGATGCCCGAACGCCTTGAGTGACTTGTTCAGTTGCGCCCGACTCATCGCCAGATCGATCTTGGCCTTTTTCAACGCCGCATCGGCATTGGCTGCCTTCTGTGCGCGGACGCGCTCAAGAGCGGCCTGAACCGGATCAAGCGTTGCGACCTCACTGTGCTGGACGGCGCGCTGGGCCCGGGCCTGACGTTCGGCGATTTTCTGTTCTTCTTCGCGATGCAGGCGAGCGTTGCGCTGTTCGAATCGGCGCCGTGCGTGATCGCGCTTGGCCGCCCGGGCGCGTTGTTCCTCAAGGCTGAACGCCAGGCCGCCGACAACCGGCAGCACAGTGTCCAGCGGCAACGGCCGCATTTCGATGCAATCCACCGGGCAGGGCGCTACGCACAAGTCGCAACCGGTGCATTCGTCGATGATCACCGTGTGCATCAGTTTCGCCGCGCCGACAATGGCATCCACCGGGCAGGCCTGGATGCACTTGGTGCAACCAATACACTCGGCTTCACGAATATAGGCGATCTGCGCCGGGGCCGAACCGCGACTGACGTCCAGTTCCAGCACCGGCACTTTCAGCAGCTCGGCCAGGGCCGCGATGGTTTCGCTGCCGCCCGGCGGGCACTTGTTGATCGGTTCGCCGCTGGCAATGCCTTCGGCGTACGGTTTGCATCCGGGGTGGCCGCACTTGCCGCATTGGGTCTGCGGCAAGAGGGCATCGATGCGTTGAATCAGACTCATGTTTTGATCAGTCCGCTGAATCCGAGAAAGGCCACTGCAATCAGTCCGGCGCCGATCAGGTCGATGGGCAGGCCGCGAAAGGGCAGGGGGATATCATTTTCGAGGGTGCGTTGGCGCAAGTCGCTGAACAGGCTCAGTACCAGCCAGAATCCCAGCCCGGCGCCCAGGCTCAGGGCCAGGGCGTGGAAGAAGCCTTTGTCGTCCTGAGCGTTGAGCAGCGTCAGCCCGAGTACGCCAGCGTTGCCCAGCAGCAGGGGCCAGAGGCCATCGAACGCAAGCTTTGGAAGTAACCGGGAAAGCATTTTCAGCAGCGGGCCAATCAGCAGAACGCTTAATGGCAGGAACACGAAAAGGCGCAGCGACGTCAGCTCCAGCGGGACCAGCAACCAACGGTAGGCCGAGTAGCCCAGCGTACCGACGATCAGCATCAAACACGTCGTCGCAAGGCCCAACGCGTGGACTTGTCGGTGCTCGTTGCCCAGCAGCGGATCGACGCCCAGCGGCCAGTGCAACACGAGGTTGTTGATCAGGGCAGTGCTGATAAGCGTAAGAACAATTTCGGTCATGATCGTGCCGGCAAGAACGGGGCTTTTTAACGGAGCGGTCTAAAAAGCTTAGGCATTATCCGGCAAGGACGGAGGGTGGGCCAGACATGAAAATCCCACAGTCGCGCCAGGCGCGACTGTGGGATCGGTTTACAGCAGAGCCTTACTTGATGCGCTGACCTGGCTTGGCGCCGCTGTCAGGGCTGAGCAGGTAGATTTCTTCACCGCCAGGGCCAGCCGCCATCACCATGCCTTCGGAGATGCCGAACTTCATTTTCCGTGGTTTGAGGTTGGCGATCATCATGGTCAGGCGACCATTGAGCTTGGACGGATCCGGATAAGCGCTCTTGATCCCGGAGAACACGTTGCGTTGCTCGTCACCGATATCGAGGGTCAGGCGCAGCAGTTTGTCGGCGCCTTCCACGTGTTCGGCCTTGAGGATCAGGGCGACGCGCAGGTCGACAGCGGCAAAGGCATCGAACTCGATTTCCGGCGACAGCGGATCCTTGGCCAGTTCGCCATTGCCGGCAGGTGCAGCGTCGCCGGTGTCGGTAGCGCTGGCGGTCAGGTCTTCTTTCGAGGCGTCGCTCATGGCTTGCACTTTTACCGGATCGATACGGGTCATCAACGGTTTGAACTCGTTCAGCTGATGGTTGCTGAGCAAGGTCGCGTGGTCGTTCCAGGTCAGCGGCGCGACGTTCAGGAACGCCTCGGCGTCGGCGGCCAGCAGCGGCAGCACCGGCTTGAGGAAGATCACCAGCTGGCGGAACAGGTTGACGCCCAGGGCGCAGATGGCCTGGACTTCGTCTTGCTTGCCTTCCTGTTTGTTCAGCGACCACGGCGCCTTGTCGGCGATCCAGGCATTGGCACGGTCGGCCAGGCCCATGATCTCGCGCATGGCACGGGCGAAGTCGCGAGCCTCGTAGGCTTCGGCGATGCTCGGCGCTGCGGCCAGGAACGCTTCGGTCAGTTCCGGCGCGGCATTGCCCGCCACCAGTACACCGGCGTTGCCTTTGTGGATGAAACCGGCGCAACGGCTGGCGATGTTGACGACTTTGCCGACCAGGTCGGAGTTGACCTTCTGCACGAAGTCTTCGAGGTTCAGGTCGAGGTCATCGACGCCACGGCTCAGCTTCGCCGCGTAGTAGTAGCGCAGGTATTCCGGCGACAGGTGGTCGAGATAGGTCCGGGCCTTGATGAAGGTGCCGCGGGATTTCGACATTTTCTGACCATTGACGGTCAGGTAGCCGTGTACGTTGATACCGGTCGGTTTACGGAAACCGGCGCCTTCGAGCATGGCTGGCCAGAACAGAGCGTGGAAGTTGACGATGTCCTTGCCGATGAAATGGTACAGCTCGGCGGTGGAATCCTTGCCCCAGAACGCGTCGAAATCAAGTGCAGGCGTGCGGTCGCAGAGGTTCTTGAAGCTGGCCATGTAGCCGATCGGCGCGTCGAGCCAGACGTAGAAGTATTTGCCTGGCTCGTCGGGGATTTCGAAACCGAAGTACGGCGCATCGCGGGAGATGTCCCACTGTTGCAGGCCGGCGTCCAGCCATTCGGCGATTTTGTTCGCCACGGCTTCTTGCAGGGTGCCGCTACGGGTCCAGGCTTGCAGCATTTCCTGGAAGTCCGGCAGCTTGAAGAAGAAGTGCTGGGAATCCTTGAGCACCGGCGTGGCGCCAGAGATCGCCGACTTCGGATCCTTCAGGTCGGTCGGCGCGTAGGTCGCACCGCATTTTTCGCAGTTGTCGCCGTACTGGTCTTCGGTGCCGCATTTCGGGCAGGTGCCCTTGATGAAGCGGTCGGCCAGGAACATTTTCTTTTCCGGGTCGAAGTACTGAGTGATCGAGCGCGTGGCAATGTGCCCGGCGTCGCGCAGCTTCAGGTAGATCTGGCTCGACAGCTCACGGTTTTCTTCGGCGTGAGTGGAGTGGAAGTTGTCGAAGTCCACCAGGAACTCGGCAAAGTCGGCGCTGTGTTCAGCCTGGACGTTGGCGATCAGTTGTTCCGGGGTGATGCCTTCTTTTTCCGCGCGCAACATGATGGCCGAACCGTGGGCGTCGTCGGCGCAGACATAAATGCATTGATTGCCGCGGTGCTTCTGGAAGCGCACCCACATATCGGTCTGGATGTATTCCAGCATGTGGCCAAGATGGATCGAACCATTGGCATAGGGCAGGGCGCTGGTGACGAGGATCTTGCGTGGCTCGGACATGGGGCTCGGCTACTTGATGAAACGGAGGTCGGCCACTATAAAGCGCCAGCGCATATTTTTCACCCCCGCGGCCCAAGGGCTTATTGTTACAAACGTGCTTTTGTGGCCAGGGGATTTATCTCTGGTGAGGGGATTTATCTGTGGCGAGGGGATTTATCCCCGTTGGGTGGCGAAGCCGCCCCCAAAATGGTCTACATCGGCATATCGGCACATTGTGTTCGATGGTTTTACGACTGCTGCGCAGTCGAACGGGGATAAATCCCCTCGCCACAGATAAATCCCCTCGCCACAGGCAAGCTCTCCAGCCACAGTAATCTGTTCGCCACAAATGTGTGTCCGGCGTAGGATACCCGCCTGATTTTCCAGTCTTGCTATCGGAGTTGCCCATGAACGCCGTCAATCGCGCAGCGGTGGAAGCCGTCCTTCGCCAATACACCGACCCTTACTTGAACCAGGACCCGGTCAGCGCCGGGTGCGTGCGCGGCATCGATATCCAGGGTGATCGCGTCAGCGTCCAACTGGAGCTGGGTTATGCCGCCGGCCTGTTCAAGAGTGGCTGGGCGCAATTACTGCAAATGGCCATTGAAGGGCTGGACGGTGTGACCATTGCGCGCGTCGAGATCACCAGTGTCATTGCCGCGCACAAGGCTCAAGCGCAGATCCCGGGTCTGGCCAACGTCAAGAACGTGGTCGCCGTGGCATCCGGCAAGGGTGGCGTGGGCAAATCAACCACCGCCGCCAACCTGGCGTTGGCCCTGGCCCGCGAAGGTGCCAAGGTCGGGATTCTCGACGCGGACATTTACGGACCGAGTCAGGGCATCATGTTCGGTATCCCTGAAGGCACCCGGCCCCAGGTCAAGGATCAGAAGTGGTTTATTCCGATCGAGTCCCATGGTGTCGAAGTCATGTCCATGGCGTTCCTGACCGATGACAACACGCCGATGGTCTGGCGCGGACCGATGGTTTCCGGCGCCTTGTTGCAACTGGTCACTCAAACCGCCTGGGGCGACCTGGATTACCTGGTCATCGACATGCCACCAGGCACCGGCGACATCCAGCTGACCCTGGCGCAGAAAGTCCCGGTGGCCGGCGCGGTGATCGTTACCACGCCGCAAGATCTGGCATTGCTGGACGCACGCAAGGGCGTGGAGATGTTCCGCAAGGTCAACATCCCGGTACTGGGCGTGGTGGAAAACATGGCCGTGCACATCTGCTCCAACTGCGGGCATGCCGAGCATCTGTTCGGTGAGGGCGGTGGTGTGAAGCTGGCCAACCAGTACGGCGTCGAGCTGCTGGCTTCGTTGCCGCTGGCGATGGCCATCCGCGAACAGGCCGACGGCGGCAAGCCAACGGTAATCGCAGAACCTGACAGCCCGATTGCAATGGTTTACCAGGAACTCGCCCGCCATGTCGGCGCGCGGATCGTGTTGCAGGAAGCGGCGACACCGGCCATGCCGAACATCACCATCAGCGACGATTGATTCGCTGAAAGAAATGCAATCCCCTGTGGGGGCGGGCTGTGGCGAGGGGATTTAGCGAAACGTCGCACCGCCCCGTTGGGTGGCGCAGCCGCCCCCAAAAAACTGGGCCTGCTTCGCAGTCCAACGGGGATAAATCCCCTCGCCACAGCCGCTCCCACATTTGTTTTGCGGTGGATTTAGATGCGCAACCCGCCATCCAGCTCCAGAATCCGACCATTGATGTAGTCGTTCTCGAAGATGTACGCCGCCGAATGGGCAATCTCTTCAGGCGTGCCCATGCGCTTGAGTGGAATCACCGACGTTATCTTCTCCAGCGCCTCAGGCTTCATGCTCAGCGTCATTTCGGTTTCGATAAAACCCGGCGCAATGCCTGCCACACGAATACCGTAGCGTGCCAATTCCTTCGCCCAGGTCACGGTCATCGCGGCGACACCGGCCTTGGCGGCGGAGTAGTTGGTCTGGCCGGCGTTGCCAGCACGGGAGATCGACGAGATATTAATGATCGTGCCGCTGTTGTTCAGCTCGATCATTTTGGCCGCGACCTCACGGGTGCACAGGAATACGCCGGTCAGATTGACGTCGATGACCGACTGCCACTGGGCCAGACTCATCTTGGTCATCTCGCCGTCCTTGACCTTGATGAGCAAGCCATCGCGCAGGATCCCGGCGTTGTTGATCAGGCCATGGATCGCCCCGAAGTCTTCGGCCACCTGGGCGGCCATATGGGTCACTTGCTCCTCATTGGCGACATTGCACAGATAAGCGCGAGCCTCGACGCCTTTGGCCTTGCAAGCGGCGACGGTGTCGTCGAGCTTTTCCTGGTTCAGGTCCACCAGCGCCAGCTTCGCGCCTTTGCCGGCGAAATACTCGGCCATGGAACGGCCTAAACCCTGGCAACCGCCGGTGATAATGATTACTTTGTCAGTGAGTTGCATTCGCATGCCCCAATAGCAGGTCAGAGAAGTGGTTTCCTTTTAGAGAGTAGCCTCTCGATCTGCACCTGATGGCCTGGCTGCACATGAGAACTGCCCCGATGGCGTGCTGGAACTTATCCCCAGGCGCCTGTCCGTTTTTTTGACGGATTCTAATAAGGAGTCATAAATTGAGCGTTGAAGCGGCCAAGAATGCCCGAGAATTGCTTCTCAAGGAATACCGTGGAGTGCTCTCGACGCACTCCAAGGCGATGCCCGGTTTCCCGTTTGGCTCCGTGGTTCCGTACTGTCTGGACGAACAGGGTTGGCCGCTGATCCTTATCAGCCGCATCGCCCAGCACACCCACAACCTGCAGAAAGATCCAAAATGCTCACTGTTTGTGGGTGAGCGCGGGGCCGAAGATGTGCAAGCCGTTGGTCGCCTGACCTACCTCGCCGAAGCAGAAAAGCTCGAGGACGAGTCAGCCATCGAAGCGGCAGCTGAGCGTTACTACCGCTATTTCCCGGATTCGCAGAGCTACCACAAGGCCCACGATTTCGATTTCTGGGTGCTCAAACCGGTACGTCATCGCTACATCGGCGGCTTCGGTGCGATTCACTGGGTCGATCAGTTAACGCTGGCCAACCCGTTCGCCGGAAAAGCCGAAGCGAGCATGGTCGAGCACATGAATGCCGATCACGCCAAAGCCATCGCCCATTACGTCGAACTGGCGGGCCTGCCGAAAACCGAGCCGGCGCAACTGGCGGGTATCGACACCGAAGGCATGCACCTGCGCATTGGTCAGGGGCTCTATTGGTTGCGGTTTCAAGCACCGTGTAATACGCCGACACAAGTGCGCGAAGCCTTGGTTTTCCTGGCTCACGCCGAACATTGGCCGAAAAATGAAGTGGCCGACGCTTGAATTCACGAATCGGCGACGTCATCTAGGGAAGACTGGCAAGGCATTCTTGCGTTGAGGAACCATTTGATGCGCCCTTTTTTATTGCTCTTTGTACTGTTTCCGGTGTTGGAGCTGTTCGTATTCGTCAAGGTCAGCGGGGCGATCGGGTTTTTCCCGGCCCTGCTGCTGGTCATTCTCGGCTCGATGCTCGGCGTGTTCGTGCTGCGTATCGCTGGTCTGGCAACCGCATTGCGTGCTCGTGAAAGCCTGAACCGCGGCGAGTTGCCGGCCCAGACCATGCTCGAAGGTTTGATGCTGGCGCTGGCGGGTGGCTTGTTGATCCTGCCGGGCTTCGTCACTGACGTGCTGGGTCTGATCATGTTGCTGCCGATCTCTCGTCGACTGTTGGCCAATAAAATGCGCCAGCGTGCCGAAGAGGCGGCAATCCGTCAGCGTGCATTCGCCGACGACCTTCAGCCACGTGGCGGTCCTGCTCCACGCGAGCAGCTGGGCCGTGAGCCCAATGTGATCGAAGGCGAATTCGAACACCGCGATACCAAGTAGTCCGCACCACCGGCACGGCACCTTCGGGTGCCGTGTTCGTTTGTGGGGCAGCAACCTGAAAAAATTTGCTTCCTCGCCCTTGTAATAAGCTTATGCGCCCTTATGTAACGGTCACCGCAAGGTTTCTGGCGATTGCGCCAGACAGACTTCCGCGGTTCGCTCGACGAACCGCACCCGGCACTGCCGGATTTGTTAAACCCGCCGGGAATACACCGGCCGATGAAAACCACAATTAGGAGAGATCGACAATGAAGCTTCGTCCTCTGCATGACCGCGTCGTCGTCCGTCGCAGCGAAGAAGAAAAGAAAACCGCTGGCGGTATCGTCCTGCCAGGTTCGGCTGCTGAAAAGCCAAACCAGGGTGAAGTTCTCGCCGTAGGTCCAGGCAAAGCACTGGAAAACGGTGAAGTGCGTGCACTGGCTGTGAAAGTGGGTGACAAGGTTGTGTTCGGCCCGTACTCCGGCAGCAACACCGTGAAAGTCGACGGCGAAGACCTGCTGGTAATTGGCGAGAGCGAAATCCTCGCCGTTATCGAAGGCTGATTCCCCGCTCATTTTCCCGCTACTACAAAGTATTTAAGGAATATCGATCATGGCTGCTAAAGAAGTTAAATTCGGCGATTCCGCCCGCAAGAAAATGCTCGCCGGTGTCAACGTCCTGGCTGACGCAGTAAAAGCTACCCTGGGCCCTAAAGGCCGTAACGTGATCATCGAGAAGAGCTTCGGCGCTCCGACCATCACCAAGGACGGCGTGTCCGTTGCCAAAGAAATCGAGCTGAAAGATCGCTTCGAAAACATGGGCGCGCAGCTGGTCAAAGACGTTGCCTCCCGTGCCAACGATGACGCAGGCGACGGCACCACCACCGCTACCGTTCTGGCTCAATCGATCGTCAACGAAGGCCTGAAAGCCGTCGCTGCCGGCATGAACCCGATGGACCTCAAGCGCGGCATCGACAAAGCGACCATCGCTATCGTCAAAGAGCTCAAAGCCCTGTCCAAGCCTTGCGCTGACACCAAGGCCATCGCTCAGGTCGGCACCATCTCGGCCAACTCCGACAGCTCCATCGGCGACATCATTGCCGAAGCCATGGAAAAAGTCGGTAAAGAAGGCGTGATCACCGTTGAAGAAGGCTCGGGCCTGGAAAACGAACTGTCGGTTGTTGAAGGCATGCAGTTCGACCGTGGCTACCTGTCCCCGTACTTCGTCAACAAGCCAGAGACCATGACTGCCGAGCTGGACGGTCCGCTGATCCTGCTGGTCGACAAAAAGATCTCTAACATCCGCGAAATGCTGCCAGTACTGGAAGCCGTTGCCAAAGCCGGCCGTCCACTGCTGATCGTGGCCGAAGACGTTGAAGGCGAAGCCCTGGCGACTCTGGTTGTGAACAACATGCGTGGCATCGTTAAAGTCGCAGCCGTCAAGGCTCCAGGCTTCGGCGACCGTCGCAAGGCCATGCTGCAGGACATCGCTGTTCTGACTGGCGGTACCGTTATCTCCGAAGAGATCGGTCTGAGCCTGGAAAGCACTACCCTGGAACACCTGGGTAATGCCAAGCGCGTGATCCTGTCCAAAGAAAACACCACCGTGATCGACGGTGCCGGCGTTGAGGCTGACATCCAGGCTCGCGTTCTGCAGATCCGTCAGCAAGTGGCCGACACTTCGTCCGACTACGACCGTGAAAAACTGCAAGAGCGTCTGGCCAAACTGTCCGGCGGCGTTGCAGTGATCAAGGTTGGCGCGGGTTCCGAAGTTGAAATGAAAGAGAAGAAAGCCCGCGTTGAAGACGCCCTGCACGCTACCCGTGCAGCCGTTGAAGAAGGCGTGGTACCTGGCGGCGGCGTGGCACTGGTTCGCGCTCTGCAGGCTATCTCCGAGCTGAAAGGCGACAACGATGACCAGAACGTTGGCATCCAGTTGCTGCGTCGCGCTGTTGAAGCGCCACTGCGTCAGATCGTTGCCAACTCCGGTGACGAGCCAAGCGTAGTAGTCGACAAGGTCAAGCAGGGTTCGGGTAACTACGGTTACAACGCTGCTACCGGCGAATACGGCGACATGATCGAAATGGGTATCCTGGACCCGGCTAAAGTGACTCGTTCGGCTCTGCAAGCGGCTTCGTCGATTGCCAGCCTGATGATCACCACCGAAGCCATGATCGCTGAGATCAAGGAAGACGGTCCAGCTGGCGGCGGCATGCCAGACATGGGCGGTATGGGCGGCATGGGCGGCATGATGTAAGCCAGCCTTACCCCTATAAAAAAACCCCGCCTGCGCTAAGCAGGCGGGGTTTTTTATTGCCCGGAATTTACCCTGTCCCGTAGGAGCATAGCTTGCTCGCGATTCAGGCGCCGCGGTGTATCAGTTACACCGCGTTATCGTTCATCGCGAGCAAGCTTTGCTCCTACAGGTTCTGCGCGAGGCTTCAGGCGCTGACAGGTTGTGCTTCGGACTCTCGATCAGCCTTCGAGGCTGGGCGATACAGGATGTAGTAATACGCCCCCAGACAAATCAGCCAGCAGAAAATCGCCGTCCACACGTTGTGCGAAAAGAAGTGCGCGCCCTGCATCATCCGGCTGATGGAAAACACCGTGCCCAAGGCGAAAGCGAACACAAATGCCTTGCGCGCCAGGCGCGGACGACGGTCACGCAGGACAAAGAACAGCGCAAACAGTGTGAAACCGGTTGCCGCATGACCGCCGGGCCAGCAACGGCCGGGTTTATCGGTGTGCGGGCGAGGGCTGAGCAGTTCGCTATAGGTTTCGTGACCGCCAAACTGCTCAAGGCTCCACGGGCATTGAACGGCCGTCACCGCCTTGACTGGTGTGACAAAGGAGGTTGCCAGCGCCAAAGACAGCACCAGACAGCCCAGTTCCCGTTTGATCGGTTTGAGCCGGTCCATGAAAAAGGAGGCGATGAAACCGAAGATGGCCAACACCGAGAAGGCGATGACCACCTGCTTGGCGCGGTCATGCAGGATGTCTTCCAGGAAGTAACTGTGCCGCCCGATGAATTCCCCCGTGATCGGGTCATAGAGCAGTTTGGCAAGGTCCATGTCCAGGGACGTCAGTTCGAGCAACACCAGAACGATCGCCGCGAAGACGGGAACGCCCAGGCACACCCAGAAATTGAGCGGTCGGGAGGCGGGGCGGACAGCAATTGATGACATGGAGGATCCTGAACTAAGGAAAAAGCCCCGGGGCATCAGCCCGGGGCGATTCGATTAATGTGCGCTGACTTGGTCGGTGCCCTCCATGGGCGTCTTCCAGCCAAGCAGCTGTTGCTTGAAGCCATAACTGGCGGTTTGGTAATAGGTGATCGCACGGACAATCAATGGATCGCTGGCGGTGGCCTGGGATTCGCGGCTCTCGGTCAGTGCATCATCATGGCGCCGCAGCCCTTGGCGAGGGCTCAGGATCGCCAAATTCTTACCGTCGAACAAGCCCAGATGCTGGTAATTACCAACGACCACGCGGGGCGGCAGTGGATTGTCCTGCAGCAAGTTGCGACCGAAGAAGGTCGATTGATAATCCAGGTTCAGCAAACCGAGCAAGGTCGGCGCCAGGTCGATCTGGCTGGCCAGTTGCGCGGTTTCCCGTGCATCGATCAGCTTCGGCGCATAGATGAACAGCGGAATCTGATAGTTGCTGATCGGCAAGTCTTCCATGCCGGCGCTGCCGGCCGTGTGGTCGGCGACGAAGACGAAGATTGTATTGTCAAACCACGGTTTTTGGCGCGCCTGATCGAGGAACTGACCAATGGCATAGTCAGTGTACTTCACCGCACCGTCACGACCGTTGCCGGATTTGATGTCGATCCGGTTGTCCGGGTAGGTATAAGGACGATGGTTGGAGGTGGTCATCAATTGCAGCAGAAACGGCTGCTGTTTCGCGTAGTCAGCATCGGCCAGTTTGAGGGTTTGCTTGTAGAGGTCTTCGTCAGCCATGCCCCAGGCATTTTTAAAGTGGATCTCTGATTCATCGACGCTGCTCTGGTCCACCACCCGGTAACCGTTGCCACTGAAGAACGCGTTCATATTGTCGAAGTAACCGCGTCCGCCATAGACGAACACGCTGTCGTAACCCACGGCGCTGAGTTGCTGGCCGAGGCTGGCGAAACCGCTTTCACGCCCCACACGCTTGACGATCGAACGCCCTGGAGTTGGCGGGATCGCCAGGGTGATGGCCTCGAGGCCGCGATCGGTGCGGGTGCCGGTGGCGTAGAAGTTATTGAAGTACAGGCTCTGTTTGCGCAAGGCATCGAGATTGGGTGTCAGGTTACGGGTGTCGCCGTTACTGCCCATGTACTTGGCGCTGAAGCTTTCAATCGTCACCAGCACAATGTTGGGTTTGCGCACAGTGCCCGGGTTGTCGATCATCCGGCGAATGTCCTGTGGATCCTCGCCGATGAAATGCGCGTTGGGTTCACTCAGTTCGGCACGAATCTGCTGAGCAACAATTGCCGGCGGCAGGCTGCTGTAGAACTGCGGGTAATCCAGTTCGTTGTTACGGAATGCAGCGAAGAACTGATAGGGACCATTGCTCGCCAGTTCGTTCTGATAGGCGTTACCGCCCTGGGCGCGCGGCGAATCCTGGCTGAGCAGTTGCAAGCTCAGGCCTGCGACAATCAACAGGCCCAGCGCATTCAGCAGGCGCCCGCGCAAGGGTGGCAACGGTGCGTCCAGCGCGGCATTGAACGGTTTGCGCAATGCAAAGCTCAGGGCGATGGCCAACACGGCAAGGATGCTCAGCAGTGTGCCGATCGGGTAGGACTCAAGGAGGTTGTTCAGCACTTCATCGGAATACACCAGGTAATCGACGGCGATGAAGTTGAATCGCACACCAAACTCATCCCAAAACAGCCATTCGGCCACGGACGTGAACAACATGGCGAACAGGCTGACGGTCAGCAGCCCCTGAAGAAGCCAGCGGTGGCCACGGCGACGCCACAAGGCCGGTGGGCAGAGCAGCAAGTAGAGGCCCATCGGCAGCGCTGCATAGGCAATGAAGCCCAGGTCGTACAGCAGGCCGATGCCAAACACTGACAGAAATCCGCTACCGGCCTCGTCCAGATGGGTGAGCAGCAGCACCGTGCGGGTCAGCAAGAAAATCACCAGCCATGCGCCGGTCACGAGCAGGAGAAAGCGCATTGGCGCGGTCTTGAAGAAGTCCATTGTGTGTACATTCCTTAACAACAAATGCGTGGGATTTTCGCCCCACCACTGTAGTTGGCTTGTGAATCGATAGTGAAAAACTTGTTAAGCCTAACATTTGGTTGAGCGGATTGATTCCAGGTACCGTAATCCTAGCCCTGAGCCACACTTGGCCTTAAGCTGCGCGGGCCAAGACGGCCGTTACTGTGTATGCAGGAGATAACCATGCGAATTCTATTGGTTGAAGACAACCGCGATATCCTGGCCAACCTGGCCGATTACCTGGGGCTCAAGGGTTATACCGTAGATTGCGCGCAGGACGGTTTGTCAGGCTTGCACTTGGCCGCCACCGAGCATTACGACTTGATCGTGCTCGACATCATGTTGCCAGGCATCGACGGTTACACCCTGTGCAAACGCCTGCGCGAAGACGCGCGCCGCGACACGCCGGTGATCATGCTCACCGCCCGCGATCAATTGGACGACCGGCTGCAAGGTTTCAAATCCGGCGCTGATGATTACCTGATCAAACCCTTTGCCCTGTCTGAATTGGCGGCGCGCATCGAGGCGGTCATGCGTCGTACCCAAGGTGGTGGTCGCCGTACGTTGCAGGTTGGCGATCTGAACTACGACCTCGACACTCTGGAAGTCACCCGCGAAGGTCGCCTGCTCAAACTCAACCCGGTGGGCCTGAAGTTGCTGGCCGTGCTGATGCAGAAAAGTCCGCATGTCCTGCGCCGCGAGATTCTCGAAGAGGCGCTGTGGGGGGATGACTGCCCGGACAGCGACAGCCTGCGCAGTCACGTCCATCAATTGCGCCAGGTGATCGACAAGCCGTTCGCCAAACCGTTGCTGCAAACCGTGCACGGTGTGGGTTATCGCTTGGCCGAGGGCCGTGATGGAGTTTAAGCAAAGCCTTGCTCAACGGATCATCATCGCCTTTGCGTTGATGAGCGCACTGGTCGCGGGAACCTTTGCCATGGGCATTGTGGCGACTGTGCACCTGGTGGAAGAAAAACTGATTTCGGCAGGACTGGGGGGCGATTTACAACGGCTGTTGCTCATGGACAGTGTCACGGACTGGAGCCATCGCCCTGAGCCGGATCAGCTGTTCTATTTCAGTGGCGGGCCGGGGGATTTCAATCTCCCCAAGGACTTGCGGCACCTGGACCCGGGCTTTCACGAAGTGTTTCGCGAACAGCTGTCGTATCACGCGATGGTCGAAGTCGTCGACGGCCGGCGTTATGTGCTGTTGCAGGACCAGAGCGATTTCGAAGAGCGTGAACGGGTGCTGTTTGCCGTGGTGCTGGTGGGCTTCGTCCTGAGTCTGGCATTGGCGGTGTTTCTCGGCTGGATACTGGCGCGCAAAGTGATGGCGCCCGTGGTGCGACTGGCCCGCCAGGTCCGTCACCGTGACCAGTTGTTAGGTCTGGCGCCACCCCTGGCGCCGGATTACGCCGCTGATGAGGTGGGCGAGTTGGCCGTGGCCTTCGACGCCACCCTCGGGCGCTTGCGCCAGGCGTTGACCCGCGAACGGTTGTTCACCAGTGACGTCAGCCACGAGCTGCGCACGCCATTGATGGTGCTGGCCAGTTCCTGCGAGCTGTTGCTGGAAAACCCTGGCATTGATCAGCGTGGACGTGCTCAGGTCGAGCGAATCGCCCGCGCCTGTGAAGAGATGCGCGAGCTGGTGCAAACCTTTCTGATGTTGGCCCGCGCACAACGTGAAGACGCCAGCATGTCGCCCCAGCAGACCCTGAACCAGGTCGCCGATGGACTGCTCCATCAGTGGCGCGAGCCGATCAAGGCCAAGGGGCTGACGCTGATCTTTGAACCGGGAAATCCGGCCAACACGAGCTACAACGCAACCCTTCTGCACGCGGTCATGGGCAACCTGCTACGTAATGCGCTGCATTACACCGAGCGCGGGTTTATTCGCCTGACGCTGACGGCCACCGGTTTCATGGTCGAGGACAGTGGCGTGGGCATTCCCGAGGACAAACGCGAGGCAATGTTCGAGCCCTTTGTGCGGGGCAGCGAGAAACGCGGCGAAGGCCTGGGCCTGGGGTTGTCGCTGGTGCAGCGGATCTGTGAAAACCAGGGCTGGAGCGTCAGCCTGACGAACATGGAACCCAACGGCTGTCGTTTTCAGGTGGAGTTGTCAACGAACAACTGATCGCCTTGTTGAAACGCATTTATCCGGTGCATTCGTTTTCATCTTGTAAGTCCTCGAAACAATTCGCGGTTTTACATGACATATTTTTCACAACGGTATGACCTGTCGCTGACACGGTGCTACCTATCGTGGGAGTCATCAGCAGCTCAGGAAATCTTGATGATGGACGGCCCGGTCAAACTTGAATTTTCCGAAAAATACGACGATCAACACGCTCAACAATACCTGCGTAAACACAAGGATGGCCTTGGCCGCCGCCTGTCCCACTGGCGTGACGAGCAACTGGCACGCAAGGCGCTGGCACTGGCCGGTGATCCGGGGCTGATCCTCGATTTGCCCTGTGGTGCGGGACGTTTCTGGCCATTGCTGGCGGAAAAAACCAATCGTGCGATCATTGGCGCCGACAACTCCGAATCCATGCTGAAGATTGCCATGAAGGCGCAACCTGCCGAGGTGGTGAAACGGGTACAACCCTTGCACACCTCTGCATTCGACATCGCCTTGCCTGATAACTCGGTCGACAACATTTTCTGCATGCGTTTGCTCCATCACGTCGGTGAAGCCGAGCATCGACTGGCCATTTTGCGTGAATTCGAGCGCGTCACACGTGATAGCGTGATCCTTTCCCTATGGGTGGACGGCAATTTCAAAGCGTGGAAACGCAAGCGCCTCGAGAAAACCCGTGCGCAGGGAGGTTACCAAAATCGCTTTGTGTTACCGGCTGCTACGGTTGAAAAGGAATTTGAGCAGGCGGGTTTTCTCATTCAGGAACAACTGGACTTTTTACCGCTCTATGCCATGTGGCGGGTCTACGTATTACGCAAGAGGTAACAGAATGGCAGTGCAGTGTGCAGCAGAAACGGACGTCGCTCCTCAGGATCGCTTCGACTATTTCTGGAATCAGCGCGGTGAATGGGTCGAAGAACCCAACGTCCGTCGCGGTGGAGAAAGCGGCGTGCAGCGCGTCGTGAGCAGCAATGGACAGTTGCTTTACGTTAAACGTCAGACCGGGCATATCTATCGCAGCTTGCTGCATCCATTCGGTCGGCCGACAGTATTGCGCGAGCGCGATGCGCTCATCGGCCTGAACCTGCTCGACGTTCGCGTTCCGGAACTCGTTTTCTGCGGTGCACAGCGCGATCCGGTGCATAAATGGCGCGCATTGCTGATCACCAAGGCGCTGGACGGCTTCGAGGAAATCGAACACTGGTACGCTGGCGGCGGTCGCGAGCGTCACGGTGAGGCTGTG
This sequence comes from Pseudomonas sp. BF-B-26, assembly GCF_019956495.1. Taxonomy (NCBI): domain Bacteria; kingdom Pseudomonadati; phylum Pseudomonadota; class Gammaproteobacteria; order Pseudomonadales; family Pseudomonadaceae; genus Pseudomonas; species Pseudomonas sp. BF-B-26. The sequence continues at coordinate 57,520 of NZ_JAHBDP010000091.1, forward strand.
CATGATCGCGTGTTGAAGGAACTGGCCGAGAGCCTGGCCCGGATGCACAAGGGCCGCTGGCAGCACGGCTGCCTCTACTTCAAGCACGTATTCGTGGGCATCACCGGCGAAGGCGAGGCTTGCAAAGTTGAAGTGGCCTTGATCGATCTGGAGAAAGGCCGGCAGCGTTTGACCGCCCGGCAAGCGGCGACTCATGACATGAAGCAATTGCGTCGCCACTCGTCGTTCAGCACGACGGACTGGCAGAAACTCGTCTACTTTTATAGGACGGCGTTTGGCAGCGCTATCAAGGGTTTATAGCAATGAAACTCGAAATTGCACGAGGTGTATTTTTATTAGGTGCCTTGGCAGTTGCTTCTCTGGCGGTGGCGGCTTGGGAGCAGCCCCGCACGCAAGTCCTCAGTTCAGTGAATGGCGACGCGCACTGTCCGTTGCCACGTGTTGCGAAGGCATCCGTGGCATCCCAACCCGATCATGATTTATTGCTGTTCATGTTCGGACTTTCTCAAGGATTGAGGCCACAAAGTTGAACAGATTGAAGCCCAAATAAAAGGCCTCGCTAATGCGAGGCCTTTTTTTATGAAGAAGACTTGCACAACTCAATGTGGGAGCGGCGGTGCGGCGATCCGACTTGCTCGCGAATGCGGTGTGTCATTCAGCATTGATGTGACAGGTACATCGCATTCGCGAGCAAGCCCGCTCCCACAGGTTATGTGTGTTCCCTAGGGTTTATCGGGTTTTGCCAAAAGCGTGTACACGCACGGCAGCACAAACAACGTAAACAACGTCCCGATCGACATCCCCGTGGCGATCACCATGCCGATGTCGAACCGGCTGACGGCGCCCGCCCCCGTGGCGATGATCAACGGCACCATACCGAACACCATCGCAGCGGTGGTCATCAACACCGGACGCAAACGAATGGCCGCCGCTTCCTCCACGGCTTCGCGCGGCGTCAGGCCTTTGTCCTTGCGTAACTGGTTGGCAAATTCGACGATCAGGATTCCGTGTTTGCTGATCAGCCCGATCAACGTCACCAGGCCGACCTGGGTGTAGATGTTCATGCTCGACCAACCCAGGAACAGCGGGATCAGCGCGCCACAGATTGATAGCGGCACGGTGACCAGAATCACCAGTGGATCGCGGAAGCTTTCGAACTGGGCCGCCAGGACGAGGAAAATGATCGCCAGCGCCAGGGCGAAGGTGACCCACAGCGCACTGCCTTCCTGGACGTATTGCCGGGATGCGCCGGCATAGTCGAACGCATAACCCACCGGCGCCTCTTCCCGGGCGATCTGGCGCACGGTGTCGATGGCTTCACCCATGCTGACCAGCGGCACCCCGGACAGGATGGCCGAGTTGAGTTGCTGGAACTGGTTCAACTGCCGTGGACGCGCCCGGTCGGTCACGGTGATCAGGGTCGACAGGGCCAGCAGTTCGCCTTTGGTGTTCTTGACGTAATAATTGTTCAGCCAGTCGGGGTTGTCCCGGAAGGGCCGTTCGACCTGCGCAATGACTTTGTAGCTGCGACCTTCAATGGTGAAACGATTGATCTCCGACTCACCCAGCAATGTCGCGAGCGTCCCGCCCAGGTCCTGCATGGAAACACCCATCTGTGCGGCCTTGGCACGATCGATATCGACCACCACTTCCGGTTTGTCGAAGGCCAGGTCGACGTCGACGAAGGCGAACTTGCCGGATTCCATTGCCCGCTTTTTCACCCGGTCGGTCACTTGCAGCAGCGACTCGTAATCCTTGGCGGAGTTGATGACGAACTGAAACGGCAGCCCCTCGCCGGTACCGGGCAGGGAAGGCAGGTTGAAGCCGAAGATTTGCAAACCGGAAATGCTCTCCAGTTTGGCCTGTACCTCGGGCAGGATCTGCATTTGCGTGCGGCTGCGTTCGTTCCACGGCTTGAGCAGGAAGCCGCCGATCCCCGATTGCACGCCGTTGAAGCCATTGATCTGGAACGACGAGTAGTACTCGGGAAACGTCTTGAAGATCGTGACGAACTCGTCAGTGTAGGCGCTCAGGTAGTCGAGGTTGGCCGGTTGCGGGGCGTTGGCCATCATGAAAATGATGCCCTGGTCCTCATCCGGCGCCAGTTCCGACTTGGTGAATTTGAGCAGCACCGGAATCAGGCACAGCACGATCACCGCGAACACCAGCACCACCGGCCGGGTGTTGAGGGTGCCGTGGAGTATGCTTTGGTAACGGCGCTTGAGGCCTTCGAAAATCATGTCCAGGCGATGGGCCAGACCGCTGGGATTTTCGTCGTGACGCAGCAGGAGGGCGCACATCATTGGCGACAGGGTCAGGGCGACGATGCCCGAAATCACCACCGCGCCGGCCAGGGTCAGGGCGAACTCCTTGAACAACGCCCCCGTGAGCCCCGTCAGGAAGCCGATCGGCGCATAGACCGCCGCCAGGGTGATGGTCATCGAGACCACCGGCATGGCGATTTCCCGGGCGCCTTCGATGGCCGCATCCAGCGGCGTCTTGCCTTCTTCGATGTGCCGGTGGATGTTTTCCACCACCACAATGGCATCGTCCACCACCAGACCGATGGCCAATACCATCGCCAGCAACGTCAACAGATTGATCGAGTAGCCCATCATCTGCATGAAGAACATCACGCCGATCATCGACAGCGGGATGGTGACGACCGGGATCACCACCGAACGCAGTGCGCCGAGGAACAGGAACACCACCACGATGACGATCAGCACCGCTTCGAACAATGTTTTGATCACCTCGTTGATCGAGGCCTGGATAAACAGCGTGGCGTCGTAGGCGATTTCACCTTTGAGGTTCGGCGGCAGCTGGGCTTCCAGGTCCGGCATGATCTTGCGCACTTCCTTGATCACGTCCAGCGGGTTGGCGCCGGGTGTGGCCTTGATGCCGATGTACACCGAAGGGGTGCCGCCGAAGGAGCTGATCGAATTGTAGTTTTCCGCCCCCATTTCAACCCGCGCCACATCGCTGAGCAGCACGCGACTGTCGCCCTCGACCTTGAGCGGAATCGCGGCAAAGGCTTCGGCGGACTTGAGCTCGGTATTGGCGTTGATGCTGGTGACGACGTACTCGCCTTTCACTTCGCCGGCGGCGGAGAGGAAGTTGTATTTGCGCACGGCATCGGTCACGTCGCTGGCACTCAGGCCGAAACCGGCCAGCTTGACCGGGTCCAGCCACAGGCGCATGGCAAATACCTGGTTGCCGAGAATCTCGGCTTCAGCCATGCCCGGCAGGGTCGCCAGTTTCGGCTGGATCACCCGCGACAGGTAGTCGGTAATTTGCGGGTTGCTCAGCTCCTTGCTGAAGAAACTGATGTACATCAGTGCCGAGGCGTCGGCGGCTTCCTTGCTCAGCACCGGGTCTTCGGCGTCCTGAGGCAGCTGGTTTTTTACCTCGTTGGCTTTGGCCAGCAGTTCGGTGAACAAGCGGTCGCTGTTGGAGCCGATGCGCGCGTAGATGGAGATCACCGAGAAGTTCTGGCGACTGACCGAGGTCATGTAGTCGATGCCCTCGGCGCTGGCCAGACTTTGCTGCATCGGTTGGGTGATGTAGCCCTGAATGGTTTCGGCGTTGGCCCCGGGATAAGCGGTGGTCACCGTGATCAGGGCGTTTTCCATTTGTGGATATTGGCGCAGCGGCAATTTGCTCCAGGCCTGGAAGCCCAGCAGCACAATCAACAGGCTGACCACGGTGGCGAGCACCGGGCGGCGGATGAACGGGTCGGTAAAAGCCATGGGGATTCCTTGATCAGTCCGCGCGCGGCGGGCTGTTCTTCTCGGCTAAGGTCTTGTCGTCGCTGATCGCAATGTGTACGCCGTTGTCCAGTTTGATCTGGCCGGCCGTGACCACTTTTTCGCCGTTCTGCACACCTTTGGTGATCATCACTTGCCCATCTCGGCGCTCGCCGGTTTCGATGAAACGCCGTTCGGCGATCAGGATCGGTTGGCCCTTGTCGTCTTTTTCCAGGCTGCCGTCTTCGGCTTTTTTCTGCGCGACGACATAGACCGAGTTGCCGTACAGCGTGTAAGTGATCGCGCTTTCCGGCACGACGATGCGCGGCTGCGGGTCGGGCAACAACACTTGCAGGCTGGCGAACATCCCCGGCAGCAGTTTGCCGTCGGGGTTGGCCAGGGTCGCGCGGACCTGGACGTTGCGCGTGCTGTTTTCGACTTTCGGGTTGATCGCGCTGATGGTGCCGGGAAAGGTTTGTGTCGGGTAGGCCGCGACAACGATCTGCACCGGTTGGCCGAGGGCGATCTTCGGTACCGACTGCTCGGGCACGAAGAAGTCTACATAGAGGCTGCTGAGGTCTTGCAGGGTGGCAATCATGGTGCCGCTGGCGAGATAGTCACCGATGTCCACCTGACGAATGCCGATGGTCCCGCTGAACGGTGCGAGCAAGCGTTTTTTGGCCAGCGCCGCCTTGAGCTGATTCACCGTGGCCCGGCTCTTTTTCAACACGGCAGAGAGCCGGTCGAATTCGCCTTTGGAAATGGCCTGGCTGCCCACCAGTTGACTGCCGCGACCGTAATCGAGCTGCGCCAGCCCCAGGTCTGCCTCCGCGGTTTCGAGCAGGGCGGTTTCTACCACGCTATCAAGCACAAGCAGCGGTTGGCCGACCTTGACCTTCTGACCTGACTCGAACTGCAAATCGATGACGGTGCCGTCGGTCTCCAGGCTCAGGTCCACGCCTTGCAGCGCCTTCAGGGTGCCGACGGTGGGCAGGCGAGCTTGCCACGGCCGTTCGGTGGCAGTGGCCACAGCGACACTGATCGCTGGTTTCGGCACAGCAAAACCCTGAATCATCGTATAGATGGAGAAGGCTTTGTAACCGGCCAGGACCAGCACGATCAGCAAAACAACACCCAACATGATCAGCATGCGGCGACGCAGCATATTTCCACTTCCTTGGAGAAAATCAGGTGACTCAGTCGGGAACATTACTCCGAGTGGGAGCTTGATTCCAACTGGCAGAACTTACAGGTGGGCCAGCACGTCTGCGCGGAAGGGATTGAACACAAACCTGTGGCGAGGGGGCTTGCCCCCGTTCGGCTGCGAAGCAGTCGTAAAACCATTGCATGCGGTGTGTCTGATTCACCGGTGTTGCAGGTTTTGGGGCCGCTTCGCGACCCAACGGGGGCAAGCCCCCTCGCCACAGGGAGCATAGAAGTCAGATGAGGTGAAGGTGGTTGTCCCAGAGCCCTGCGGGTAGGTCGAGGGGTTTTGCAACAAGGCTTGTCTGGCGGCAGTCGTAGAACCGGCAGCGCCCCTGACCCGAGGTCACGACAAAGCCATCGGCTACCGCGCCGACCCCGGCGCAATCGGGAAGCGGCGCGTCCAGTCGCACTTCACCGCTGTCCAGGTCCCAGATGAAAAAGCGGTTGCCCCGTGGCGCGGACAACGCCACCAAACGCAGTTCGCTGTGCACCGCGACGCTGGCGGTGTAATGCCCCATGGCCTGCAACTGATGTTCAGGCACCGGGAAGGCTACGAACGGCTGGCCGGGACGCTTGATCGCCAGCAGCTCCGACGACTCGTGAGACGGCCCCATGAACTGCTGACCGGCGACGATGGTGCCGTCGCTGGCAATTCCCAAATGACGCACGCTGTTCATCTGCTGGGCGAGGGTTTCCTTGCTCAGCAGGGTGCCGTCGCGTTGCATCAGCACCAGGCTCGGTTCCATGGCGTTGAGGTTCATCTCGACGCGGCTTTCGGCCTCGGTGCGAATGCCGCCGTTGGCCACTACCAGGGTTTCGCCATCGGGCATCCACGACACCTGATGCGGGCCGACGCCGTGGGTCGAAATCTCGCCGCTGTGCACCAGCCGCTCGCCTTCGAACTTATACACACCGAGCAAGCCGCGACCCGGATCGGAGGTGTCGTTCTCGGTGGCGTACAGCCAGTCGCCGCTCTTGTGAATCACCGCGTGACCGTAGAAGTGCCGGTTCGGCAGCGAGGTCACGGTTTGCAGCAGCGTGCCATCGCGCAGGTCGATCAGGTAACTCTCGGTGCCAGGACGACGGGCGACGAACAGCGCAATCGGCAGCGTCGGGTGGTTGATGATGTCGTGGCAGCGCTGGCCGACCTGGGTGGCAAACACCCGAGTGCCGTCCAGCCGGTAACCGACGGCGTAATGCTTGCCATCGGTATCGTCCCGCGCCGAGAGCAGCAGCGGGCTTTTGTCCTTCTGCCTGAACAGCGTCCAGCCGCCCAGTGTCACCGCACCCAGCAGCAAACTACCTAACGTCAGAGCCTGGCGTCGCAGCATGGAACTTGCCCTCATCAGTCACCGTCGTTGGCGTTGAAGCCCAGTTGGATGCCCAGCGCCTTGGCCAGTTCGCCTTCGTGCAGGCGGTGGACGGCGTTGAGGCTGTCGTAGAGGTCGTTGAGTTGCTGGCGACCGGCATCGTCGTTGAGCATCTCGGTCAGCGAGCGCTGGTTGCTGGCGAACAGCGTCAGGGACGCGGCGTAAGCGGCGTCGATCTTGTCGGCCAATGGTTTCTGCTCGTTCGGCAACAGACCACGCAGGCCTTTGTTGTCGACGCCTTCCCACACTGTTTTGGCGGCGGCGAGGCTGGCTTCCAGGCCAGTCAGGGACGACTGGCTGCGCCATGCATCGGCCTGGAACGGTTGCGGCACACCCTTCGTCTGACGGCCCATCGGCGTGCCGAGTTTTTTCTTCAGGCTGTCGAGGGCGGTGACTTGCACACGCAGCAGATCGGCGATGGCTTCGTGGGAATCGGCGTAGCGCTGGTTCGGGAATTTGCTCATCTGCGCGAGCATGCCGTCGGTGTTGTTCCAGCTTTTCAGAATCTCTTCGGCCAGTTGTTTCTGACGCTCGCCGATCGCGATCAGCAGCGGGCAGTACTTGGCTTTCTGTTCGGCGTTGGCCACATCAGGCTTGCTGTCGAACAGGATGTATTCGTAGGCGGAAAGGCCTTGAACCACAACGCTGGATTTGGCCAGCGCGGCGGCATCGATCTGCGGCTGTGCGGTGACCAGTTGCTCGACCTGACGGCCGACGAGGTTTTTCTTGTCCGGCCAGAACTGCACCTGCCAGGCGCGATTGCCTTCGGCCAGCGGCCCGATCAGCAATGGTTGCAGCTCGGCCCAGGCTTTCTGCGCATGCAGGAAGTCGGCGCGGGCGGTGTCGAGGTTTTCCTTGCCTTCGCAGTAGGCCAGAGCGCTGACGGCCAGTTGGCGGTCGGCTTCAACCCAGCGTGTGTAGGTCGGCAGGATCACCGACTTGGCGATGGCTGCTGACGTCACGGCCTGCGGATCCTGAGGCGAACAGGCGCCCAAGGCTAGTGCGGCGAGGCTGGTGAACAACAATTTGGGACGGAACATGTCGGGCTCCCGCTATGGAATACGTATTAAAGGGAATTCAAGAACGCCAGCAACGCAGCGCGCTGCTCGGCATTGAAAGACAAAACCTGTTGCTGCGCCGCTGCGGCTTCGCCGCCATGCCAGAGCACGGCTTCGAGCAGATTGCGGGCGCGGCCATCGTGCAAAAACTGGGTGTGGCCACTGACCGCCTGCGTCAGGCCGATGCCCCACAACGGCGGGGTGCGCCAGTCGCGGCCACTGGCCTGGAATTCGCTACGGTGGTCGGCCAGACCGTCGCCCATGTCATGCAGCAGCAAATCGCTGTAAGGGCGAATCACTTGATTGGCCAGTTCAGGTTCTGCGGCGTTGGCGGCGGTGGTGTATTTCGGGGTGTGGCAGGACTGGCATCCGGCCTGGAAAAACAGAGTCTTGCCGGCCAGCACCTCGGGGGCGCTGACATCGCGGCGAGCCGGGACGGCGAGGTTACGGCTGTAGAACAGCACCAGACGCAGGATGTTGTCGCTGACTTCCGGTTCGCCCTGCGCGCCATTGCCGTTGGGCGCTTGCTTGCAAGCGGTTTGCGCGGCGGTGCAGTCATCGACGGGGCGCAGACGGGTGGTGAGGCCCATGTCGCCGGAGAACGCATGAACGTTCTGTTGATTGAGGTTGGGTTGGCCGGCCTTCCAGCCGAATCGCCCGAGAACGGTTTTTTGCTGCGCGTCATCCCAGACCCGGTTCGGGCGTCCGGCGATCCCGTTCTTCGCTTTTGCCTGAGCCTCGGCATTGGCCAGGACCGCCTCGTCGGGGATCGCTTCAAGCAGGCCCAGGCCAATCATTGGCGGCGCGACCCTGGCCGAGAAGCGCGTGTCAGGGTGCATCGGGCCGTAGCCGAGCTGGGTGATCTGCAACGTCGGCTTGCGCAACTCGACTTCGGTGCCGTCCTTGAAGCGAATCGGAACGGGCGTGTAATCGACGCGCACTTTGCCTTCCGGCACGACACCCGGCACGGACATGTCCTGCAATTGTCCGCCGTAGACCGGTTCCGGGACGACACCGAGCTGCTCGATGACCTTGGCATAGGCCGGCGCATCGGGAATCGACAGGCGTACCAGCATCGACACGGCGTTCTGCGCATCAGGCGCGGGCGGATGACCGCGGCCATCCTTGATGTGGCAGCCCTGGCACGCGTTGGTGTTGAACAACGGCCCGAGGCCATCCCGGGCGGTGGTGGTCGACGGGGCGATCACCCAGGGACTACGGAAAAAGCTGTTGCCGACACTGAAGTCCACGCGCCGTGACGGCGGCAGGTTGGCAGACGGCAGGGAAAATGCGTTCTGATCGGTCTTGCGCACGGTTGCGCTGCCACCGGACCGGGCTTCACCGGGTTCGGCTTGGGTAAAACGCGGGGCGTCATCGCAGGCACTCAGGCCCAGGGCCAGAAACAGTGCGGACAAGCGAAGAGGCAGCGAGGGCATCAGACATCCTGCAAGACGAGCAAAACAAGGGCGCAAAGTCTAACAGGGCAGGGGAGATTGAATAAGAGGAATTATCGTTTGGTTGATGTAGCGCAGGGTTTACTTGAAACGGTGATCCCCTGTGGGAGCGGGCTTGCTCGCGAAGGCGGACTGTCAGCCAACATCAATGTTGAATGTAAAACCGCTTTCGCGAGCAAGCCCGCTCCCACATTTTGATCTGCGTTAGGGCCAATAAAAAGGCGACCCGAAGATCGCCTTTTTATTCAGCCAGCGTTGATCAGAATTCGTGATCAGCGTTGTCCGGGTTCAGGTCGCTGATGCCCAGTTTGCCAGCGGCGGCTTCGATCGAACCGGTCTGCTTGACCAGCGAAGCGATAGCGTCGCGCACGATCTGGTTGCCAGCGGTGTTGCCGGCGGCGATCAATTGGTCATAGTGCTCACCCTTGTTGGCGTGATCGACCATGATCTGGATTTTGGCTTCGGTGGCGGCCAGGTCGGCTTTGAGCGCGGTGTCGGCAGCCGGGTCGGCTTTGGCCACCAGGGACGACAGGCTGGCGCCAGTCATTTTGGTGCCGTCGACGCGGGTGTATTCGCCCAGGTACACGTTACGAATGCCTTTGGCATCGTAGAAGTGCGAGTTGTGGGTGTTGTCGCTGAAGCAATCCTGTTCGTCTTCCGGGGAGTTCGCTTCCAGGGAAACCTTCATGCGCTCGCCCGCCAGTTCGCCCAGGGACAGGCTGCCCATGCCGAACAGCATTTTGCGCAGGCCGGATTCAGCTGGCTCGGTTTCCAGGGTGGCGCGGTAGTTGTCGGCCACGTTCGGCTTCCAGTTACCGACCATTTCTTCCAGGTCGCTGACCAGCAGTTGGGTCACCGACTTCAGGTAAGCGCGACGACGATCGTTATGACCGCCGGTGGCGCCTTTGCCTTCCAGGTAATCGGAAGCTGGACGGTTGCCGGCGCCAGGGCCGGTGCCGTTCAAGTCCTGGCCCCAGAGCAGGAATTCGATAGCGTGGTAGCCGGTGGCGACGTTGGCCTCGGAACCACCCAGCTCGTTCAGGCTGGCAAGTTTTGCCGGGGTGATATCTTTCACGTCGACCTTGTCTTCGCCGACCTGAACCTGGGTGTTGGCGATGATGTTGGCCGTGGCGCCCGGGTTACCCAGTGCGTGCTCGTAGGATTTGTCGACGTAGTCGATCAGGCCTTCGTCCAGCGGCCAGGAGTTCACCTGACCTTCCCAGTCGTCGATGATGGTATTGCCGAAGCGGAACACTTCGCTTTGCAGGTAAGGAACGCGGGCAGCGACCCAGGCAGCCTTGGCCGCTTTCAGGGTGTCGGCGTTCGGCTTGGCGAGGAAGGCGTCGACGGCGGTTTGCAGGGTCTTCGCGGTAGATTCGGCATCGCTGTAGACGGCGAAGACGATGTCGGCGTAATGCGCGACAACGGCTTTGGCGGCGGCCTCGTCGACTTTGCTGGCAGCGGCGGGTGCAACAGCCGGGGCCGTGGTGCTGGTGGCCGGCGTCGGTGCTTGCGCAGCGGCAGCTTTGTCTTTGCCTTCGCCACAACCGGCGAGGGAAATAGCGATGGCCAACAGACTGGCGGTAGCCAGAGGCATACGAATCATGGCGAACATCCTGCTTCGAGAGGGGTGGAAAGGCGCAGCAAGCGCGCAAAACTGCGACATAATGCAAATCTTTCGCATTATCTGTAAAGGGTTGTACCTGGAAATATTTCTTATTCAGGGGGGAGTTGTGTCGTGGATCAAGAGCGCGCAGCTTCGTTTCACTCGACAGCTGCTACAGAGTGAAACGAGGCTGCGATCTTTTGATTTCTACAAAATAGCCGCGTTACTGCGTTGGGCCTGTTTCAGATACGCGCTCAATTCCCGCGCCGGCAGCGGCTTGCTGTAGAGGTAGCCCTGACCTTCGTGGCAGCCCTCGGAAATGATGTAGGCCTCTTGCTCGGGGGTTTCCACGCCTTCGGCAATCACCTGCATGCCCAGGCTCTTGCCCAGCTGGATGATGGCCCGAACGATGGTCGCGTCGTCGTCGTCATCGAGCAGGTCCTGAACGAAGCTCTTGTCGATCTTGATCTTGTCCAGCGGCAGGCTTTTCAGGTAGCTCAATGACGAGTAACCGGTGCCGAAGTCGTCGATCGCGATCAGTGCACCGGAGCGACGCAGGCTCAGCAGGTGCTGGGCGGCCGTGCTGATGTCTTCCATCAAGCCGGTTTCGGTGACTTCCAGCTCCAGGCTGCGCGGTGGCAGGCGGTACATCTGCAGCAGGTTGTTGACCACCCGTGGCAACTCGGCGTGGTGCAACTGCACCGTGGACAGATTCACCGCCATGCGCAGGTCGACGAAACCCAGGTCATGCCACTCGCGCAATTGCTTGCACGCCTGATCCAGCACCCATTCGCCGATGGCGATGATGGTGCCGTTCTGCTCCGCCAGGGGGATGAACAAGTCCGGCGGAACCAGCCCGTGCTCGGGATGCTGCCAGCGAATCAGCGCCTCGACACCCACCACCCGGTGATCGCGATAGCTGATCTGCGGCTGGTAGACGAGGTAGAACTGACCACGGACCAGAGCGTCGCGCAGGTCTTTTTCCAGCTCGCGACGGCGGCGCATCTCGGTGTCGACGCTGGCGATATAGAACTGATAACGGTTGCGCGAGCGAGTCTTGGCCAGGGTCATGGTCTGCTCGGCTTTTTGCAGCAGTTTCTCGGTGCTGTCACCGTCCTCGGGGAACAGGGTGATGCCGATGGTGGCGCGCAGGCGAATCTCCTGATGATCGAGGGCAAAGGCCGCTTCCAGGTCATCGAGAATGCTTTGGGCCAGTTCGGCCGCTTCGTAGGGTTGTTCGATGTCGGCCTGGACCAGGGCGAACTGGTCGCCGCCGAGGCGGGCGAGGGCGCCAAGGCGTCCGCTGTGAGCTCGCAGGCGATCGGCCAGGGCCAGCAGCAGTTGGTCGCCGGTCTGGTAGCTGAATTGTTCGTTGATGCCCTTGAAGTCGTCCAGGCCGACCACCAATACCGCGACCCGACGTTGCAACTTGCCGGCGTCTACCAGGATTTTGTCCAGTTGCTGCTGTAATTGCTGGCGGTTCGGCAGGCCGGTGAGGAAGTCGTACTGGGCCATGCGTAGCAGGCTGTTTTCCGCTTCGTGGCGCAAATGGGTGTTGCGCTCGATGGACTCGAGCAACTGGTTGGCGGTGTTGATCCAGATTCCCAGTTCGTTCTTTTCGTGCCCCTTGAGCAGCGGGATTTTGTGTGCGCTGGGGCGATCCGGATTGATTTCCGTGAGGTGTTCGATGATCCGCGACAGCGGCTTGGTCAGCAGCCAGTGATAGACCAGGTACAGCACCAGCCCCATGGCCATTGCACGCAACACGCCGGAGATGAAGATGATCACCGAACTGACGATGAAACCCTGGCCGTAGGTGGCGGTGTCGAGGGTGATGCTCAGGTCGCCGTAATATTCGCTGTAAGGGCCGCGACCCACCAGTTGGGTGGTGAAGGTGCGTTCCTTGCCGAGGATCAGGTCGGTCAGCCAGCGACTGTCGGAATGCTGCAACTCGCGGGTCTTTTGCGCGAGCATGGCTTCGTTGGGATGGCCAATGGAGGCCTTGCGCACAGCGTCGTCCTGAAACAGGCCTTCGATCACTTGCATACCCATTTCCCGGTCCAGGCTGTAGACGGCCTGGGTCGAGGGGTCGCGGAACATGTCGAGGATGCGTTGGGCATCGCTGGCCACGGCCTGGCGTGTTTTATAGGCATCGAAAACGATCTGCGCGCAGCTCAAGACCACGCCAACGATCAATGCCGACAGGAGCACGACCCGGAGCAACTTCACCGACAAGCTGTTCTTGAGTTCCAGCTTCAAAGAGTCATTCCTTGTTCCGTGCGGGTAGCGTCAAGTTGTCTGAGTATTGGCAATCCGGTGATGGCAGTCAAAGGGACAATCAATCACATGGGGTTTTGCTTGTAGCTTGGCCGAAATGCTGGCGTTTGGACTATTTGCGCTGTTTGTACTGTGTCGGTTGTTGGAGCCTTCAACTTGAGGGGGATTTGGACATATTTTCCGTTTGGTTGATGTTAGACGGCTGTGGCGTTGGGGCAAGGGGCTGAAGACTGGTTTCATCGTGGGAAATCGGTCTGGTTTTTGCGGATGTACCTGTTGAGTGGTGAGGGGCGAAAGGCGAACGCCGATCCCCCTGTGGGAGCGGGCTTGCCCGCGATGGCGGCCTGACAGCCGACCAATCTCTTCCTGCCAAACATCCAATCCCTGTGCGAGCCTGCTCGCGAATGCAGGCGACACGGTCCTTCTACCGAACCTTGTCCTCGCGCCCACGCAATATCCTATCCGGCATGGCAATCGCCGCCGCCAGCCCCAGCAGCGACACCGCCGCACTGACCATCAGCAAATGCCGGAACGTCAGCAACAGCTCAGCACGCAAGGCGTTCTGCGCATCTCCCGGCGCGGCGTTCAAACCATCGAGCAAAACGTTCCCCGAACTGCCCTCGGCAATCATCGAAGAGCCGGCCAGGTGGGCGAAACTTGAGTCCTGCAACAACGCCAGCAGCAGTGCCGACATCAACGCCACGCCCACTGCACCGCCCAGTGAGCGGAACAGGTTGGTGGTGCTGGTGGCGACACCGATGTCCCGTTGTGCCACCGAGTTCTGCGTTCCGACCAGGGAAGTCGGGAACTGCATGCCGCTAGCGATCCCGCTGAGCAACATGAACAGACTACTGAGCACAAAGGCCTGGGGAGGACTGAATGCCATACCGAGAATCGAGATCGGCATGAGCAGGGCGCCGGTCAGAATCATGGGCTTGTAGCGCCCGGTCACCGAGGTTCGGCGGCCGGCGAAATACGCGCCAATCGGCAAACCCATCGCCAGCGGCAACAGGTGCAACGCAGCGCTGTCGGCCCCAGCGCCGGTCACGCTCTGGAAGCGCAGCGGCATCAACACAATCAGCGAGATCGCCTGGAAGCTGGTGAAGAAGATCGTGCACCAGCACAGGATCGCATTGCGATTGGCGAACAAATGCATCGGCAGCAGCGGCTCCCGCGCCCGGCGTTCATGCCAGACGAACAGCGCCAGTACCAACACTGCACAACCGAGCAGGCCCAGCACGTTGGCACTGCGCCACGAATGGCCCTGGCCGACCTGGGTGATGCCCAGCAACAAGGCGGTCAAGCCGATGATCATCAGCACCGTGCCGAGGTAATCGATGATTGGTTTGCGTTGCGGCACTGGCAAACCCACCAGCGTTCTATTGGCCACCAGCCAGGCACCGAGGCCCAACGGCAGGTTGATCAAGAACACCCAGCGCCATGACAGGTACTCGGTCATGTAACCGCCGAGTACCGGGCCGGCCACGCTGGCCACGGCGTACATGCTGCTGAAATAGCCTTGATAGCGGCCACGTTCCCGGGGCGGCACGATGTCGCCAATGATCGCCTGGCTGACCGAAATCATCCCGCCAGCACCGATGCCCTGAAGAATCCGCGCCAGCACCAGCTGCTCCATGCTCTGGGCCATGCCGCAGAAAAACGATGCGACCGTGAACAACCCCATGCCAAACAGCATCAACGTGCGGCGACCGTACAGATCGCCCAATTTGCCGTAGATCGGCACGGCCACCGTCATCGCCACCATGTAGCCGGAAATTACCCAGGCCAGCAGGCTGACGTCCTTGAATTGTGCGGAAATGGCCGGCATCGACACGGCGACGATGGTCTGGTCCAGCGCGCCCAGAAAGATTGCCAGCATCAGGGCGATCAACACGCTGCGAATGGCCGGTTTGGGCGTTTCAGGCTGGTTGAGATTGGTCACGGGTTTGAACCTGCGGACAGTGATTGACCCGCAAGGAGCAAGGCGAGCGGGGATGCTCGCCAGTGTAAGTCGGTAGCAGGCTATTCGATAGCCTCGTATGGAAGGCCGACGTAATTTTCTGCAATGGTTTTTCGACCGGCCTCGGAGTCGACGAAGTACTCCAGTTCTGACTCGGCAATCCGCTGGCTGAAGGCGTCGTGATCATCGAAACGGTGCAGCATCGAGGTCATCCACCAGGAAAACCGTTCGGCTTTCCATACCCGACGCAGGCAGACCTCGGAGTATTTCTCCAGCAAATCCACACGGCCTTCCCGGTAAACCTTCAGCAGAATGTTGAACAGCGTACTGACGTCGCTGGCCGCCAGGTTCAGGCCCTTGGCGCCGGTGGGCGGGACGATGTGCGCGGCGTCGCCGACCAGAAACATCCGCCCGTACTGCATCGGTTCGACGACAAAACTGCGTAACGGCGCGATGCTTTTTTCGATGGAAGGCCCCGTGATCAACGATGCTGCCAAGGCGCCAGGCAGACGGGATTTGAGTTCATCCCAGAAGCGCTGATCAGACCAGTTCTCGACGTGCTCGTCGGCCGGCACCTGGAGGTAATAGCGGGTGCGGGTGGCCGAACGCATGCTGCACAGGGCAAAACCGCGCTCATGCCGGGCGTAAACCAGCTCTTCGTGGACTGGCGGCGTGTCAGCGAGAATGCCGAGCCAGCCAAACGGATAGACCCGCTCGAACACTTTCAGGCACTCGGCGGGAATCGACTGCCGGGCCACGCCATGGAAACCGTCGCACCCGGCGATGTAGTCGCAATCGAGTCGATACAGCTCGCCGTCCTTCTCAAAAGTCACGAACGGTTCTTCGGTTTTCATCCCGTGAGGAACGACGTTGCGTGCCTCGTAAATCGTCTGCGCACCGGCCTCCCGACGAGCGGCCATCAGGTCGCGGGTGACCTCGGTCTGACCGTAGATCATCACCGTTTTGCCACCGGTCAGGGCTTGCAGATCGATGTGTACGCGGCGTCCGTCGAGGGCCAGTTCGAAGCCTGTGTGGACCAGCCCTTCGGCGTCCATGCGCTGACCCACCCCGGCCTGGCGCAACAGCTCTACCATGCCTTGTTCGAGGACACCGGCACGGATTCGTCCGAGCACATAGTCCGGGGTCTGGCGTTCGAGAATGAGGGTGTCGATGCCGGCGTTGTGCAGCAATTGGCCGAGCAATAAACCGGACGGACCGGCGCCGATAATGGCGATTTGGGTTTTCAGCATTTTCATTGTTTTTATGACTCGCAAGCTTCACACGACCAGGGCCGGTGAATAATTTTTATGGATCGAGTGCTTGCATTTTTCTCTCGCGAGTCTGTCAATTGAAGGGGAAAACTGAGCCGATACCTGTACATTCTGCCAATCGGTGCGATTATCGCCCGCCTACCCCCGAGGCCTGGATTGAAGTGATGAACAAGCCTGACCTACCTTCGATTCCAGTGTTCAAGCTCTACGGTGAAAGCCTGGATTGGCCGACCCCGGACTTGCTGCACTGTGAAACCATTTCCAAACGCAGCCGCGAACACCAATGGGAAATCAAACCCCACCGCCACGCCGATTTGTGTCAGTTGCTCTTCGTATTCAAAGGTCAGGCAGAGCTTGAAATCGAAGGCAAACGTACGCAGCTGACCGAGCCGGCGATCCTGGTTTTGCCGCCGTTATCGGTGCATGGCTATCGGTTTTCCGAGGACGTCGAAGGATTTGTCGTGACCCTTGCCGCGCCGCTGATTGCTCATCTTCAGGCGCAACTGGGCAACTCGGTGAACGCACTGGCCCAGGCCGAGAGTTATCCGGCGGGCAAGGAAGGCGAATACCTCAACAGTCTGTTTTCAGCGCTGCAAGACGAATACACCGGCCACCAGCCGGCTCGCGAAATGCTCATGCATTCGCTGGTCAGCGTGATCATGGTGTGGGTCAGCCGCCAGGTGATTTCCCGCCGCAACGCCAGCCAGCGTCCGCAACGTGCCCGGGAATACCTCAACGGTTTTATCCAACTGGTGGAAGAGACCTATCGCCAGCACGTCAAGGTCGAAGACCTGGCCCATCGGCTGGGGATTTCCGTGTCCCACCTCAACGGCACCTGCCGTGAGCTGGCGGGACAACCGGCGCTGCAGATCATGCACGAACGTCAATTGCTGGAGGCCAAGCGCTTGCTGACCTACACCAGCATGACCATTTATGAAATGTCCGACGTGTTGGGGTTCTCTGATCCGACCAACTTCACGCGCCTGTTCCGGCGTCGAGTGGGGATCTCGCCCAAGGCATTTCGCGACCGCTTGAAGGCTGATCAGGATAACGAGGCCTGATCCCCTTCGTTACTTGAGGGCGTTGAGGGTCGCGTTGTGGGGAATACAGCGTTCGAAGTTGCAGCTTGCGTATTCACGGGGTACTTGTCGCAACTGCTCAACGCGCCAGGCCGCGGTGCCATACAGCGCGAGCGTGGCCGCGCAGGTGATGAAAATCGCGAGGTATCTTCTTGTTTTGATGTTCATGGCGTTGACCTCTGAACGAATACCCTTCGGTACTACTTTCAGCATAGGTCAGCACCAGTGAGTTGCCAGCAACGCGGCTTGCGTATGTACCCCGACATTCAGAGCGCTGATACCCCCTGTGGGAGCGGCGGTGCGGCGATCCGACTTGCTCGCGAATGCGGTGGGTCAGCAACATCGTTATTGAATGATCAACCGCTATCGCGAGCAAGCCCGCTCCCACAGGGGTCTCCTTAAAGTCCGATATCCCACTCCGGCTCCTCGGGGAATCTGAGCACCAGAAAATCCAGCATGCTGCGCAACGCCGCCGGCATGTGTTTGCGTGAGGCATACACCGCGTAAATGTTCATCTGCCGGGGTTCGGCGTGGGGCAGCAGGCGGATCAGTTCGCCGCTGTGGATATGCACGCCGGCCTGATAACTGGGGAGCATCGCCACCCCGGCGCCGGCCATTGCCGCGCGCGCCAACGTGCTGGCTTCGTTGGCGCTGATGTTGCCTTGCACCGGCACTGACACCTGCTCACCGTCCTCCTCGAAATGCCAGAGGCTTTTGCCGAAGTAGGAGTGGGTCAGGCAATTGTGCTGGCTCAGGTCTTCGACCCGCAGCGGTGTCGGGTGTTCGAGCAGATAAGCGGGGGAGGCGCAGATCACCGAGCGGCAGACTGTCAGCCGTCGCGCGATCAGGTTCGGGTCCAGGTCGTTGCTGGTGCGGATCGCCAGATCGATGCGCTCATCCACCAGGTTCACCGTGCGGTCGAGCATCTGCAGGTCGATGCTGACGCCGGGATAACGTTTGACATAAGCGGCCATGGCATCCGCCAGTTGTGCCTGACCGAACGAAGTACTGACGCTGATCCGCAGCAGCCCGCGCGGCGCATCGTCCGGTTCGGTGACAGCGGCTTGCATGTCTGTGGACAGGTCGAGCATCTGCCGACATCGAGGCAGGATTTCACTGCCGGCGGCCGTCAGGCTCAGCTTGCGCGTGGTGCGATGCATCAGGCGGGCGCCGACCCAATCCTCCAACTCCGCCAGATAGCGCGAAACCACTGGCCGAGACAGGTCCAGGTGATCGGCGGCAGCCGACTGGCTGCCGAGGTCAACCACCGTGACGAACACCCGCATTGCTTGTAGACGATCCATGATTTGCCCGCTTTCAGAAACAAACTATGTTCAAGCATCGCATTTTTTGTACTGAGTCATGCAACTAAGCTCTGTCCATCGCCAAGCACGGCATTCGGACACCGGAGCAACAGATGATCGGCTTCACCTCGCTTAAACGTATTTTGCTGGCCACCGCCACCCTCGGTTTCGCCGCCCACGCAGCGGCTGCATCGACCCTGACCCTGGACGTCTACAACCCGGGCGACAAGGCGATCTTCCCGGTGACCTCGGTGTTGGTCAGCGGCGAGAAAGACGCGATTTTGGTGGACGCACAATTTGGCAAATCCCAGGCCGAGCAAGTGGTCGAAAAGATCCGCGCCAGCGGCAAGCAACTGACCACCATCTACATCAGCCACGGTGACCCGGATTACTACTTCGGCCTCGACACCCTGACCGCCGCATTCCCCAACGCCAAAGTGCTCGCCTCGCAGCCGACCGTGGACCACATCCAGAAAACCATCGACGGCAAACTGGCGTTCTGGGGGCCGAAAATGGGCGCTGACGTGCCAGCCAAAACCATGGTGCCGGATGTACTCAAGGGCGACACCCTGACGCTTGAAGGGCAGAAGTTGCAGGTGGTGGGGCTGGACGGCAAGCAGCCGGATCGCAGCTTCGTCTGGATTCCGTCGATCAAGGCTGTGGTCGGTGGCGTCGTCGTCGCAGAAAACATTCACGTGTGGATGGCCGACACCCAGACGCCGCAGTCCCATGCCGATTGGCTGACTACGCTGCATTCCATCGAAACCCTGAAACCGAAAACCATCGTGCCGGGTCATTACCTCGGTGAGAGCGCTCGTTCGCTGGCCGCCGTGCAGTTCACCGCCGATTACATCAAGGCCTTCGACGAAGAAACCGCCAAGGCAAAAGACGCTGCCGCGCTGATCGCCGCGATGAAAAAACGCTACCCGACGCTGGGTGAAGAAAGCTCGCTTGAACTGAGCGCCAAAGTCGCCAAGGGCGAGATGAAGTGGGGTGAATGAGTAATGTGGTGAGGGGATTAACTGTTGCTGTTGGACTTGTCTGTGGCTGTAGGGCTTTCCTGTGGCGAGGGGATTTATCCCCGTTCGGCTGCGAAGCAGTCGTCAACGCTTGGGACTGCTGCGCAGTCCAACGGGGATAAATCCCCTCGCCACAGATAAATCCCCTTTCCACAGATAGAGCCCTTCACCACAAAGTCCTTTCATCATCCAGATTTGTACTGATTCACCAAAATCCAACTGGAGAATGTCATGAGCAAAATCGCAATCATTGGTGCCACCGGTCGTGCCGGTAGCCAACTGCTGGAAGAAGCCCTGCGTCGTGGTCACAGCGTTACCGCGATCGCCCGCGACACTTCGAAGATCAGTCAGCGTGCCGGTGTGGTCGCCAAGAATGTCGATGCCCTCGATGCCGAAGCGTTGCAAGCGGCAGTCGCTGGTCATGACGTGGTGATCAGCGCTGCGCACTTCGCGACCCTTCCTGCCAGCGCCGTGATCGGGCCGGTGAAACAGGCCGGCGTCAAACGCCTACTGGTGGTGGGCGGTGCCGGTTCGCTGTTGCTGCCGGACGGAACCCGGGTCATCGACAGCGAAGGGTTTCCGCAGGCGTACAAGGCTGAGGCCAGTGCCGGTGCGCTGTTCCTGGAAAACTTGCGGCAGGAAAAAGACCTGGACTGGACCTTTGTGTCGCCGTCGGCAGAGTTTGTCGAAGGTGAGCGCACGGGGACGTTTCGGGTTGGCAAAGATGATTTGCTGGTGAGTAGCGAAGGGCGGAGCTGGATCACTTTTGCCGATTATGCGATTGCGATGATCGATGAAGTGGAAGCGCCGAAGCACCCTCGGCAGCGGTTCACAGTCGGATACTGAATCCACTGAAAACTAATGTGGGAGCGAGCCTGCTCGCGAAGACGGACTTACATTCAACATAGATGTCGACTGTCTGGACGCCTTCGCGAGCAGGCTCGCTCCCACAGGGTTACGCGCCAAGCCTTCAGAGCATTAGCGCGCCTGAGCCTGCTCCACCAACCACCCCATCAATTCACGCAACTTCGGCGAAGGCCCGGGTTTCTCGGGGAAAACCAGGTAATACGCCAACCCGGTTTTCACCTTCAATTCAAACGGCATGACCAGCCGCCCGGCACTCAAATCATCGCCGATCAACGACCAATCCCCGATCGCCACGCCTGTCCCTTGGGACGCCATCGACATCGCCAGGTCCAGCGTTTCGAAATGCTGACCCTTGCCGACATTGCTCAAGCGAATATCCGCAGTGGCCAGCCAGGCCTTCCAGTCCCGTTCATCCCGTGTCGGGTGCAGCAGCATGTGCTGTTCCAGATCCTGCGGCGTCATCAGCGGCACTGGACCTTCCAGCAGAGGTTTGGAGCAGACCGGCGTCAATTGCTCATCGAACAAATGAAAAGAGGCCAGCGCGCTGTCCGGTGGTGCGCCGTACATCACCGCCGCATCGAACTGCTCGCGATGAAAATCCACACCGTGCTTGACCGTGGTGGTCAATTGCACCGGCACATCCGGGCGCTCCCGTTGCCACTGCACCAACCGTGGCAACAGCCAGCGCATGACACACGTCGGGGCCTTGAGTTGCAGGGTTTCGCGCTTCTCGCCGATCTGCTCCACGGCTTCGTCGATCAAGCCGAAAATCTGCTGGACCCGTGGCAGCCATTCCCGTCCTTCGGCCGTCAGGTCAAGGCCGCGGGCCTGGCGAATGAACAGTTCATAACCCAGATGTTCTTCCAGCCCGGCGATCTGCCGACTCACCGCACCTTGGGTGATGTACAGCTGTTCGGCAGCACGGGTGAAGTTGCAGCACTGCGCGGTAATCAGAAAAGTGTGCAGCGCCGGCAGGGGAGGCAATCGTTTCATTGGGATCCAAGGTATGACGTGAGGACATGGCTAGTATGACTTTTTATCCATTGTTGCGGCTACGTGTCGCCCGTTCCAATGAGGCCATCCCTGGACCTGCCCACTCATCATAAACACTGCGCAGGTCCGGCGTCTCAAACGAACAAAAAGGGCAAAGACATGGCGACGTGCGGCGAAGTATTGGTCAAGTTACTCGAAGATTACGGGGTTGAGCAGGTGTTCGGCATTCCCGGGGTTCACACCGTGGAGCTGTATCGCGGGCTGGCCCGTTCGAGCATTAACCACGTCACTCCGCGTCACGAACAGGGCGCCGGTTTCATGGCCGACGGTTACGCTCGCACCAGCGGCAAACCGGGTGTGTGCTTCATCATCACCGGCCCTGGCATGACCAACATCACCACCGCCATGGGCCAGGCCTACGCCGATTCGATCCCGATGCTGGTGATCTCCAGCGTGCAATCGCGCAGCCAGTTGGGCGGCGGTCGCGGCAAGCTGCACGAGCTGCCGAACCAGAGCGCATTGGTCGGCGGTGTTGCGGCGTTTTCCCACACCTTGATGTCGGCGGCTGAATTGCCGGGCGTCCTGGCTCGCGCTTTTGCACTGTTCCAGGCCGGCCGTCCGCGTCCTGTGCATATCGAAATTCCGTTGGACGTGCTGGTAGAAGAGGCCGATGACCTGCTCGCCAGCGTACCCGTGAACATCGACCGCGCCGGTGCCTCGCCGAGCGCAATCAGCCGCATGACCGCGCTGCTGGCCGGTGCCAAGCGTCCACTGATTCTCGCCGGTGGCGGCGCCATCGATGCCGCCGCCGAGTTGACTGAACTGGCCGAACGGCTGGACGCCCCGGTGGCCCTGACCATCAATGCCAAAGGCATGCTCGAATCCAATCACCCGTTGCTGATCGGCTCGACCCAAAGCCTGGTCGCGACTCGCGCTTTGGTGGCTGAAGCCGACGTGGTGCTGGCGATCGGCACCGAACTGGCCGAAACCGATTACGACATCACCTTCGCCGGCGGTTTCGAGATTCCTGGCGTGCTGCTGCGTGTGGACATCGACCCCGACCAGACCGTGCGCAACTACCCGCCGAAAGTCGCATTGGTAGCCGACTCGCGCAACGCCGCCCAAGCCTTGCTGAGCGAACTGTCCCGCCACTCGCTGGCCGAGCGCCGCAACGATTGGGGCCAGGTCCGTGCCGCACGCTTGCGCGACGAACTGGCCGCCACCTGGGATGCGCCGACCCTGGCCCAGACCCGTTTCCTGGAAACGGTTCTGCACGAACTGCCAAACGCAGTCTTCGTCGGCGATTCGACCCAACCGGTGTACACCGGCAACCTGACCTTCAATCCGGAGCGCCCGCGTCGCTGGTTCAACTCGTCCACCGGTTACGGCACCCTCGGTTACGCCTTGCCGGCAGCGATTGGCGCCTGGCTCGGCGGCAGCGTTGAAAACGGCGCACGACCTCCGGTGGTGTGCCTGATCGGCGACGGCGGCCTGCAATTTACCCTGCCGGAACTGGCCAGCGCCGTTGAAGCGCGCACGCCGGTGATCGTCCTGCTGTGGAATAACCAGGGCTACGAAGAGATCAAGAAATACATGGTCAACCGCGACATCGAGCCGGTTGGCGTGGATATCTACACCCCGGACTTTATCGGTGTGGCCAAGGCGTTGGGCTGTGCAGCCGAAGCCGTCTGCGGTGTCGAGCAACTGCGCAGCGCACTGCGCGCTGCCACCGATCGCCAGGGGCCGACCCTGATTGAAA
Organism: Pseudomonas sp. BF-B-26; assembly: GCF_019956495.1. NCBI lineage: Bacteria > Pseudomonadati > Pseudomonadota > Gammaproteobacteria > Pseudomonadales > Pseudomonadaceae > Pseudomonas > Pseudomonas sp. BF-B-26. The sequence goes on from NZ_JAHBDP010000091.1 coordinate 80,489, forward strand.
TCGATCAGACTGTTTGGATGAAGGCGGTGTCGAAATGAGTTTTCCAACCACTCTTGATGGCCTGTACATCAACGGCCAATGGTCCGCGGGCAACGAACACCTGCGCGTGATCAACCCGGCGACCGAAGCCCTGTTGACCACCGTGAACGGCGGCGATGAACATGCAGTCGATCAAGCCGTTACTGCCGCGACCAACGCCTTCAAGGAATGGTCGACAACCACCGGCGCCGAGCGCGGCGCGATCCTGCGCAAAATCGCTGCGGGCGTGCAGGCCGGTCGCGAACAGTTGATGCATCTGCAATCGAGCAACAACGGCAAACCGCTGTTCGAAGCGGCCATCGATGTCGACGACGTGATCGCCACCTTCGAGTACTACGCAGGTCTGGCCGAAGGCCTCGATGCCAAGCAAGACAGCAACGTCGAGCTGCCAACCGACGACTTCAGCGCTCGTGTACGCCGCGAGCCGTGCGGTGTCGTCGGCCTGATCGTGCCGTGGAACTTCCCGATGGTCACCACCGCCTGGAAACTCGCCCCGGCCCTGGCCGCCGGTTGCTGCGTGGTGCTCAAGCCGTCAGAAGTGACGCCGCTGCCGGAACTGGAACTGGCGACGATCATCGCCGAGGCCGGCCTGCCCAAGGGCGTGTTCAACCTGGTGTGCGGCACGGGTCTGGCGGTCGGTGCGCCGTTGTCGGCCGACCCGCGCATCGCCAAGATTTCCTTCACCGGCAGCAACGCGGTCGGTGTTCAAGTCATGCAACGTGCCGCAGAAACCGTGAAGGGTGTGAGCCTGGAACTGGGCGGCAAATCCTCGCTGCTGGTGCTCAAAGACGCTGACATCGAGCTGGCCGTGGAAGTGGCCTGTGGTGGCGGCTTCTTCAACGCCGGGCAGATGTGTTCGGCCACCAGCCGCGTGCTGGTCGCCGATGAACTGGCGGACGAATTCCTCATCCGTTTGAAGGCCCGCGCCGAAGCCATTCGCGTGGCCGACCCGTTCGACCCGAACGTGGAAATGGGCGCACTGGTCAACCAAGCGCAATACCAGCGCGTGCTGGGGCACATCGATCGCGGTTTGAGTGCCGGCGCCAAACTGGTGTGCGGCGGCAATCGTCCGGCAGACCTGCCGCGCGGTTATTTTTTGCAGCCGACAATTTTCACAGACGTGCCCCCAGGCAGTGCGCTGTGGTGCGAAGAGATTTTCGGCCCGGTGCTCTGCGTGCGCAGTTTTGCCAGCGAAGCCGAGGCGATTGCCCTGGCCAATGACAGCCAGTTCGGCCTGGTGGCCAGCGTGGTCACCCGCGACGCCGAAGCGGCAGATCGGGTCGCCAACGCCTTGCAGGCGGGGCTTGTGTGGATCAACGCGCCGCAAGTGATCTTCCCGCAGACCGCTTGGGGTGGCTACAAACAGAGCAGCATCGGCCGCGAATTGGGGCCTTGGGGCTTGCAGGCTTTCCAGGAAATCAAACACGTGATTCGGGCTGTCTGACGGCACGAAAAAGGTGAGCGCATGCCTCGTGATGAGGCATGCGCTGGCGTCATGGCTTCGATGAGTTTTTATCGATAGTCAGGTGTTTTACACGACCTCAGGATGAACTCGCTGGCTCAGCCAAACCCCCGAAAATACGGGGGCTAATGCTGAATCGGTCGCGCGGATGCAACAGTTTCGACCTGCCTTATACCTACAAAAACAAAGGGAGTCCGTAATGGGCGAACATGATCTGAACAGACGTCAATTCATCAAGACCGTAGGCGTAGCCTCGGTGGCCGCGGCCGCCATGAGCATGCCGTTCATCAAGGCCAATGCCAGCGACACACGCTTTGCGGGCAAGACCCTGCGTTTGCTGACCTGGTCCGATGACACCGGCCTGGCAGCCCTGCGTAATATCGCCGCGACCTTCGAAGACAAGTACGGCTGCAAGGTCATCGCTGACCGCACCGGCAGCACCTCGGAAATGGTCGCCAAACTCAAGGCCGGCGGTGATCGTCCACAGTACGACATCATCACCCTGGCCGGCGTCGGCGCCGAAGGTCTGGCCGCCGCCAACCTGCTGGAAAAACCCGACCTCAACCGCATTCCCAACCTGGTCGACGTGCCGGAAAAATACCGCACCGGCGCCAATGGCCACGGCATCGGTTACCTGCTCTGGTGCAACAGCCTGGTTTACAGCACGCGCACTCAGAAAGAAGCGCCGGACAGCTACGCCGCCCTGTGGGACGCGGACCTGGCACCGAACATCTTCCTGCCGCCGCCAAACTGGACCGAGGCCATGGACCTGATCATCATCGCCGCCAAACTGGCCGGTGGTGACGAACACAACATTGAGCCGGGCTTCAAGAAACTCGCCGAGCTGAAAGATCGCGTAGTGACCCTGGGTGAAAACCCGAACCAGATCGCCGAACTGTTCCGCACCGGTTCGTTGGACATGGGCGGCCTGTATGCGCCGGCATTCTTCCCGAAACAGATCCGCGATCCAGCCTACGGTCTAAGTGCAACCTTTGGCATGAAGGAAGGTTTCTACACCGACTTGATGCAATCGGTGATGCCGAAGAACCGTCCGGGCGACACCGACATGGCCTACGCCTTCATCAACCACTCTCTGGACCCGTTGGTGCAGGGCAAGATGGCTGAAGACATCTACAACGGCCCGGTCAACGCCAAGGCGATCATCTCCGCCGAAGCGCGCAAGAGCCCGTTCATCCTCACGCCAGAGCAGATTGCCGAGAAGGCGATCATGCACGACAACGCCTTCCTGGCCACCGTGCATGACCAATGGATTCGTCGTTACACGGAAATCTTTTCTTCCTGATCGAGTGGCGTACGCAAGCCTTCTGGGACACCACAAATCCAATGTGGGAGCGGGCTTGCTCGCGAATGCGGTGTGACATTCAACATTGATGTCGACTGACACAGCCTCTTCGCGAGCAAGCCCGCTCCCACAGGGTTCAACGTGGTTTCAAGTCTTGTGTTCGTTCAGCTGCTTTCCATTGACGAGACCCTTGCTATGGAACACCAACCTCTGACTCATCCGGTCGTCGCCGCTACAGTGCGCACCAATCGGGGTGTTTCGCCGACGACGCGTGCCTGGATTTTCCTCTCGCCGTCGATGCTGTTTCTGGGCGTACTGATCGCCGCCAGCCTGCTGGTACTGCGCATGAGCGTGGGCACCAAAGGCGCGGAATGGACCGGGTTCAGCCTGGCCAGTTATGCCCAGCTGCTGGAACCGTACTACCTCAAATCCTTGCTGCTGACCCTGCGCCTGGCCTTGATCAGCGCGGTGATCGCGGTCGTGTTGGCGATCCCGGTGGCCTACACCATGTCGCGGCTGACCTCGCCGTTCGTGCGGCGAATCTTCCTCGCGGCGGTGCTGCTGCCATTGCTGGTCAACCTGTTGCTGCAAAGCTATGGCTGGCTGGTGATTCTGGGACCTGGCGGGATGCTCAATCAGGCGTTGATGGGCCTGGGCCTGATCAAGCGTCCGATCATGCTGCTCTACAACCAGAACGGCGTACTGATGGGCCTGGTGCAAACCGCGTTCCCGTTGGCTGTGCTGCCGATTGCCAGCGCCATGCGCGGCGTCGCCCGTACCTATGAAGAAGCCGCTGCAACCCTGGGTGCCAGCCGTTTGCAGGTATTCCGTCAGGTGGTGCTGCCAATGAGCATGCCGGGGATCATTACCGGCGCGACGTTGGTATTCGCCTACAACGCCAGCAGCTTCGTGGTGCCCTTGCTGCTCGGTGGCCGACGCGTGCCGATGCTGGCCGTGATGGTCCATGACCAGATCGCCCCGCTGATGAACTGGCCCGCCGCCTCCGCTGCCGGTGTGGTGCTGATTGTCACCACGCTCGCAATCATGACCTTGTCCGAATACATCACTGGCCGTCGTCGGCGCATGCTGGAGGCTTCCCAATGAGCACCCTGATCAAGAAACGTTATGGGCTGCTGCCCGGCGAGACCGGCAAGTTTGCCGGCATCCTCTCGGGCTTCATCCTGCTGCTGGCGGTGTTGCCGATCCTGACCATGATCGTGATGTCGTTCAGCGGTGCGTCGAACCTCGACTTCCCACCGAGCAGTTACAGCCTGCAATGGTACAAGGCTGCCTGGCACACCTTCGTGTCGCCGGATGCAAGCGATGTGCTGAGCCTCGGTAAAGCCATGACCACCAGCCTGATGGTGGCGTGCCTGACCATGGTGTTTGCGACGATTGTGGCGGTGCCGGCCGCTTACGCGCTGACCCGTTGCGAGTTCCGCGGCAAAGCCGTGGCGCTGCAACTGATGTCGCTGCCATTGGTGTTCCCGATGGTGGTGTTGGGGTTGGCTTTATTGCTGGTGTTTGACAGCCTGCCCTTTCAAATCACAACGTCGCGGCTGGTGATTGCCCACGTGATCCTGGCGCTGCCGTTCGTGGTGAAAAACTGTACTGCTGCGATGCTCTCCATCGGCAGCGAAGTCGAAGAAGCCGCGCAAATGCTGGGTGCTTCACCGACCCGGGCGATTATCGATGTGGTGGTGCCGTTGATGAAGTCGGGGATTCTGGCGGGGATGCTGCTGGCGTTCATCGTCTCGTTCAACGAATTCACCGTGACCTACTTCCTCTACACCATCGACGTCATGACCGTGCCGATCTGGATGTACAGCCGCACCGTGTCTTCGCTCGACCCAACCGTATTTTCGTTTGCCGTGCTGATCGTGCTGATCGACTTCGTGCTCATTTGGGCGCTGGAAAAGTTGGTTGGCGAAGGCGGCGTTTCGTTCTGATTTCTTGAGGTGATTCAAATGACTGGTCTGATTCTGGAAAACGTCGAGAAACATTACGGCTCGGCCTGCGCGGTAAAGGATGTAAACCTGCATTTGCCTGAGGGCAAACTGGTGTGTTTCCTCGGCCCGTCGGGCTGCGGCAAAACCACCTTGCTGCGAATGATTGCAGGGCTCGAAACCCTGAGCGGCGGCGAGATTCGCCTGGATGGTGAAGACATCGGCCACACGCCGGCGCATCAACGTAATTTCGGCATGGTGTTTCAATCCCTGGCGCTGTTCCCGCACATGACAGTGGGGGAGAACATCGCCTATCCGCTGAAACTGCGTGGCGTCAGCAAGGCCGATCAGCAGGCGCGGGTGGTGGAGTTGCTCGAACTGATTCAGCTGAGCGAGATGATTGATCGCCCGGTGGCCAAACTCTCCGGTGGTCAACGTCAGCGCGTTGCGATTGCCCGGGCGATTGCCTCGCGGCCGAAAATCCTGCTGCTGGATGAGCCGCTGTCGGCGCTCGACGCCAAGCTGCGCGAATCGATGCAGGTGGAAATCCGTCAGCTGCAACAACGCTTGAACATCACCACCATCATGGTGACTCACGACCAGCGTGAAGCCATGACCATGGCGGATATCGTTGTGGTGTTGGGTGAACATCGGGTGCAGCAAGTGGGCACGCCGATTGAGATTTATCGTCATCCTGCCAATGAATTTGTTGCGGACTTTATTGGCTCGGGCAACATTTTCCCGGCCACCGCGCTGGGCAACGGCAAGGTCGGGTTGCCGGGTGGCGATGCGTTGGAAGTGCCGATCTGCAGCAGCATTGTGGTGGGTGAGAAGGTGAAGATGCTGATTCGCCCTGAGGACCTGCAACTGTCGCATCCACAGGCGACGGCGGGGAATCGGCTGCTCGGTAAGGTGACGTTTGTGCGTGATATTGGCGCGACGATTGAAACGACCGTGGAGTGTTCCGGGGTGTCGTTTACGGCGTTGAGTACGCCGTGTCAGGGGTTTGGGTTGAGCATTGGCAATCCGGTGTCAGTGACCCTTCCAGCGGAGGCGTGCCGAGTACTAAGCGCCTGACTCTTAGAGGTGGATTGACTGTAGTGGCCTCTTCGCGAGCAAGCCCGCTCCCACATTGGATTTGTGAACACCACAGATCACTGTGGGAGCGGGCTTGCTCGCGAAGGCGTAAGTCGCAGCACCACAAAAACTGAATCAGACTGACAACCGCAACCGCGCCAAATCCCGGAGCGGCGGAGCCCCGAACAATCGGCTGTACTCACGGCTGAATTGCGACGGACTTTCATACCCCACCCGATACCCCGCCGCCGAAGCCTCCAAGCCTTCCGCCAGCATCAACCGTCGCGCTTCTTGCAGGCGCAGTTGCTTCTGATACTGCAACGGACTCATCGCCGTCATCGCCTTGAAGCGGTGATGCAACGTCGACACGCTCAGGTTCACTTCCTTCGCCAGATCATCGATGCGCAGCGGCTGTTCATAGTTGCCATTGAGCCATTTGATCGCCTGGCTGATGCGATGGCTCTGGCTGTTGGCGATAGCGATTTCGTACAGCCGATGGCCCTGCTGACTGCGCAACAACCGATAAAGAATCTCCCGGCGAATCAGCGGCGCGAGCATGGCGATGTCTTTCGGCGCATCCAGCAAGCGTGCCAGACGCAACACCGCATCGAGCATCGCGGTGTCGATCCGTTCGACGTACAAGCCGCGCCCCGTTGGCCGGGTGGGCACACCGAGAGGACCGGCATCGGCAATCAGCGCGGAGATTTCCGCCGGGTCGATATCCAGCCGCACCGCGAGGATCGGTTCTTCAGACGTGACGTTCACCACGCGTCCGCTCAATGGCATCGAGACGGAGACCACCAGGTAGTTCAGCGGATCGTAATTGAAGTATTCATCGGCCAGCCTGACCTCTTTACGGCCCTGCGCCATGATGCACAGCGCGGGTTGCGCCAGTACCGGGGCAAACTCATGGGACTGGCTATGGCGAGACATGAAGAGCGAGCCGACGGCAGTGGCATAAGTGCCATCCTCCGCCGTGTTATGGCGAATGATAGCGGCCAGTTCTGCGCGCTGTTTCTCCATGTCGGCGTCCAGCGGGGCTTGAAAATGATCGAGCGACGACATGCAAGGCATCCTCGGTGGGGCGTCAGTAATGAGGTGAGCTTAAGTTTGTGCAAGACGAAGCGGTAGACACATCCTGCCTCAACCTTGCCTGATTCTGCACGGAGTGAATTGACGGCACCTCTATGACAGGCCAACCCAAGGAAAACTTGCTTGAAAGCCCTGTTTCATTGGCACCAAAGCTTTTACAGGTTGTTACAGGTTTTTCGAGAAGCCGCGCAGGATTGTGCAATAAGCCGGCAGGAATCGACTAACCGCGCTTCCACCGGCGCGCTTAACCTTTGATCCTGTCGCAGCCCGTCCCACGGCTGCCACTCGAGTACCTGGGAGGGTTGAACATGTCTACGCAGATCCCCGTCAGTCATATGGCCTTTGTACGCGCCCGCGCCGGGCGTTCGGCGGAACTCGGTGCGCGCCTCAGCGCCTTGATCGAGCCGTCCCGCAGCGCACCGGGTTGCCTGAATTTTGCCCTGCAACATTCGCAGTGCGATCCGGAGTTGTGGCTGGTGTCCGGTTTCTGGATGAACCAGCAGGCCATGACCGCTTACTTCAGCACCCCGGCCATGCAGATTTTTGCCGGGTTGGTGCAAGACCTGGTGGTCAACAGCCTGGATTTTCATACCTTCAAGGACGTGTCGGCTGCCCAGGCGCAGGGGCAGTCCCAGTCGTGGGTACACAAAATGGCGGGTTGAGGGTTTAATGGCTCAATTCTCCATTCAGCAGGATCCGCGACATGGCACGCAAAGCCTTTGAAACCTTCGAAGCCGTATCGGCCGTAGTACCCCGTGAAGGCGGTTATAACGCCGCGATTGCCACCAAGGCCATCGGTGGTTCGGGCGCACCGCGCTTTCACAAGCTGCTCGAAGAACAGACCTTCAAAACTGCCCGCGAGGCCGATGAAGCCGCCGCGCTGCAACTGACCCACCTCAAAGATGTCAGTGAAGACGGCGACCTGATCTGGTAATTACCTTTTCGCCCCCGGGCGATACATCTTGAACAACGCCTCAGGCCCCAGCTGGAAATAATCCGCTGGCCCGCCGCCGCGCAGAATCGGTTCTGCCGCGGCGGTGTCGTACACCCCATCCTTCAACAGCCACTTGGCGATGTGCACGGCGACCACTTCGCCGAGAATCAGCCAGCTCGGCACCACGTTGCCATCAGCCCGCTGCAACTGAATGATCTGCGTGACCTTGCACTCGAAGGACACCGGACTTTCGGCGACGCGCGGCACCTGAATGATTTTCGACGCTGCCGGGGTGAGTCCGGACAGCTCGAACTCGTTGACCTCAGACCCGACCATGGCAGAGCACTGGTTCATCTGCTCGGCCAGCGGACGGGTCGCCAGGTTCCAGGCGAACTCGCCGGTGCGCTCGATGTTATTCAGGCTGTCTTTGCGCCCGACACTGGAAAAACCAATGATCGGCGGAATGTAGTTGAAGGCGTTGAAGAAGCTGTAGGGCGCCAGGTTCAGGCGGCCATCGGCATCCTGGGAGGAAATCCAGCCAATGGGGCGCGGGCCGACGATGGCGTTGAACGGGTCATGCGGCAGGCCGTGGCCGTTGGCGGGTTCGTAGAAATGGATGTCGTCGGGCATGGCGTAAATTCCAGGAGCTCTCGGGAGACGCCATGGTGCAAGGACGAGCCGATAATTTCCAGCAATGAGCTCCAAATCCGGGATCGACCCAGAACCCTGTGGGAGCGGGCTTGTCTCCGGGCGGCGTTCCGACGAAGACGGTGTCACATCCAACAAATAAGTTGCCTGTTAAACCGCTTTCGCGAGCAAGCCCGCTCCCACAGGGTTTGGGTTGAGGCAAATAAAAAAGGGGCAGACCCGTTAAGGTCTGCCCCTGTTTTTATGGCGCGGGCGGACTCAATCCGTCTCGATCCGCGAATGCTTGCGGGTATCTTTCATGGTCACGTAGACCAGCAACGACACGGCAATACAGGCGGTGACATACCAGTAGTAACCGGTTTCCATGCCGATGCTCTTGAACCACAGTGCGATGTATTCAGCGGTGCCGCCGAAGATCGACACGGTCAGCGCGTACGGCAGGCCGACGCCCAGCGCGCGGATTTCGGTCGGGAACAGTTCGGCTTTGACCACCGCGTTGATCGAGGTGTAGCCGCTGACGATGATCAGCGCCGCCATGATCAGGAAGAACGCGCCCCACCAGGTCTGCACGGTGTGCAGGGTGGTCAGGATCGGCACGGTGAACAGCGTCCCGAGAACACCAAAGGCAATCAGGATTGGCCGGCGACCGACTTTATCCGAGAGCCCGCCAATGATCGGTTGCAGGCACATGAACAGGAACAGCGTGGCGGCCGAAATAGTGGTGGAGTCGGAGATGCTCATGCCGACGGTGTTCACCAGGTATTTCTGCATGTACGTGGTGTAGGTGTAGAACGCCAGGGTGCCGCCCATGGTCAGGCCGACCACAGTCATCAGTTCCTTCGGATGACGCAACAAGGTGCGCATCGCGCTTTCCTTGGCCTTCTCTTTCTTGGTGAACGACTCGGTTTCTTCCATGCCACGACGCAGGTACAGCGCGACAACGGCACACAGCGCGCCAATGGCGAACGGGATGCGCCAGCCCCAGGCATACAGCTGTTCGGTGGTCAGGGTCTGTTGCAGCACGATCAGCACTGCCAACGCGATGAGCTGGCCGGAGATCAGGGTCACGTACTGGAAGCTGGAGTAGAAGCCGCGACGATCCTTGGTCGCCATCTCGCTGAGGTACGTCGCCGAGGTGCCGTACTCGCCACCGACCGACAGGCCCTGCAGCAGGCGGGCGAAAATCAGCAGGATCGGTGCGCCAATGCCGATGGTTTCATAACCAGGGCTCAGGGCAATCAGCAGCGAGCCGAAACACATCAGATACACCGAAGCCATCAGTGCTTTCTTGCGCCCGGCCTTGTCGGCGTAGAGGCCCATCAGCCAGCCACCGATCGGGCGCATCAGGAAGCCCACGGCGAAGATCGCGGCGGTGTTCAGCAGTTGCGCGGTGGTGTCGCCTTTGGGGAAAAAGGCCTTGGCAAAGTACAGGGAGAAGGCGGCGTAGACGTACCAGTCGTACCACTCGACCATGTTGCCGACGGAGCCGCTGAAGATCGATTTGATGCGACTGGCAGTGGTTCTTTCTTTGGCAGGCGAAGCTGCCGACCCAAGAGGCAGGGTTTGTGAGTTATCCATGACGGATCCTTCATTTAATTGTTTTTGTGGAGCGCGTTGAAACGCAGCCTGCTGGGGCTATAGCAGGAGATGTGCCAAAGGGAGGAGGGCCGGTTTAGAGGGGTTTTGCAGCTTGAGCGAGCGGAAATCCGCTTATGCTGGATGGTGTGTGAGCGGAAAATTGCCTATGGGTCATGAAGTGCGTTGTTTGTGCCGGCCTCTTCGCGAGCAAGCCCGCTCCCACAATGGTCCGGTGTACACAGTTCAAATGTGGGAGCGGGCTTGCTCGCGAAGGGGCCTGGTCAGGCAACGCAAAAATCAGCTGTCTTGCAGGAACATCTCGCGGGTCAGGCCATGGCGCTGCATCTTTTCATTGAACGTCCGGCGCGGCAGTTGCAGTTCTTCCAATACCGCTTTCACATCGCCCTTATGCCGGGTCAACGCCGCGCGTAAACAATGCGCTTCAAACGCTTCCTGCTGCGCCGCCAGCGACTGCCCAGGGTCGATCCCCACCGGTTCCGGCTCGCCCAGCCCCAACACTTGTCGCTCAGCGACGTTCGCCAATTCGCGTACGTTGCCCGGCCAGTCATGGCTCAACAGATGGCTCAACTGCGGGCCGCTCAGTGGTGGAAACGTGCGCCCCAACCGCTCGGCGGCATTTTGTGCGAACGACTCGAACAACAACGGAATGTCTTCACGCCGCTCGCGTAACGGTGGCAGCCGCAACTCGGCCACGTTCAATCGATAGGCCAGATCCTCGCGAAAGCGTCCGGCCCGGGCTTCGTCCAGCAAGTCGGGTTTGGTCGCGGCGATGATTCGCAAATCCACGCGGATGCTCTGATTGGAGCCCAGCCGCTCCAGCTTCTGCTCCTGCAACACCCGCAGCAATTTCACCTGTTGGGCCAGCGGCATGCTTTCGATTTCATCGAGAAACAGCGTGCCGCCATCGGCGTATTCGAGCTTGCCGATGCGTTTGCCCGAGGCGCCGGTGAACGCGCCGCTCTCATGGCCGAACAGCTCGGCCTCGAACAGCTGCTCGGGGATCGCCGCACAGTTCAACGCCACAAACGGTTTGTCGGCGCGCGGACCAAAGTCGTGCAGGCAACGGGCGACCAATTCCTTGCCGCTGCCGGTTTCACCGCGAATCAACACATTGACCGGCAGCGTCGCCAGGTCCAGCACTTGCCGACGCAGCGTCTGCAAACCACGGGACACGCCCAGCAACGTCGCATCGAGTTTGGCGCGGTTGTCCGCCTGCTCATGCAGGGCGCGGTTTTCCAGCACCAGCCACCGCTTGTCCAGCGCACGACGCAGACTGCCGAGCAGGGTTTCGGGGCTGAAGGGTTTTTCCAGGAAGTCGTAGGCGCCATCGCGCATCGCTTCGACCGCCATCGGCACATCGCCGTGACCGGTCAGCAGAATCACCGGCAAGTCGGCATCGCGGCGCTGAACCTCGGCCAACAGTTCCAGGCCGGTCATGCCAGGCATGCGCACGTCGCTGAGGATCACCCCGGGGAAATGCTTCGGCAACTGCGCCAGGAACTCATCGGCGCGGCTGAACAACTGCACCTCGAACCCCGACAGGCTCAGCCATTGTTCGACGGCACTGCGAATGCTGCTTTCGTCGTCGACCACCATCACGGAATTCAGCATGAGCCAGGGGCCTCCAGGTCGATGGGTAAGGTCACGGTGAACACCGCGCCGTTGGCATGATTGTCGGCGCTCAGGCGTCCGCCCGATTCGTGAACGATGGCAAAGGATACGGCCAGCCCGAGGCCCAGGCCATCACCCACCGGTTTGGTGGTGAAAAACGGATCAAACACGTTGGCCAAGTGCTCTTGGGCAATGCCGCCACCGTTGTCAGCAACCGTCAGGCGCCAGAGTTGTTCGTCGGCTTCGAGACGGATTTCCAGGCGTTTGCAGGGTTTGTCCTGCATGGCGTCCAGGGCATTGCGCAACAAATTGATCAGCACCTGCTCCAGGCGAATCGCATCGCCACGCACCCAGGCCGGGCGCGTCAGGTGCAGCACGGTGCTGATGCGCTCGTCACGCAGGCGCGCATCCAGCAACTGCAAGGATTGATCGACCACCGCCGCCAAATCCAGGCGTTCGCGCAAGCCGCTGGGGCTTTTGCGGGCGAAGGTTTTCAGGTGGCCGGTGAGGGCGGCCATGCGCGTCAGCATGTCATCCACCGGTTTGAGCGCCTTGTAAGCGTCGTCGACCCGGCCGTGATCGAGCAGCAGCCTCAGCGTAGCAAGCTGCATGCGCTGGGCGGTCAACGGCTGATTGATTTCATGGGCCAGCGCGGCAGACATCTGGCCGAGGGCGGCGAGTTTGGCCGACTGCACCAGACCGTCCTGGGCGGTGCGCAGGTCGCGAGTGCGCTCTTCCACCAGTTGTTCCAGCTCTTCACGACTGCGCTGGCGCAGCTTGGCCAGACGCCAGCGCTGATTGAGAAACAGCAACAGAAACACCACCGCCAGCCACAACCCGGCGGCGGCGAGCCCGGCGTTGCGCCTGTCTTCGAACGCGATTTGCGGGCGGCGCAGCAGGTGCAAGGTCCAGCCTTCAGTGCTCAGCGGTAGCGATTCCCACAGGTAATTCGCCGTCCCGTCAGGCCCCACAACCCGCGTCAGGTCACTGTTGTCGTCGAAGCGCTGCACCGATTGATACTCGAGCGGTGTCAGCGGTTGTTTGTCGTATTGGCGGGTGACCTTGAGTTCGGCGTGATCGCTGTCACTCAGCGGTTTCAACAGGCGATAGCGCCAGCCCGGCTGATTGGCGATGAAGATAATCCCGCGTGCATCGCTGACCAGCAACGTGTCGCTGCCCTGACGCCACTCGCGCTCCAGTTCCGGAAATTCGAGCTTCACCACCATGGCGCCGAGGAACTGACCGTCGTCGCCGGTGACTGCGCTGGACAGGAAGTAACCGGGAATTCCGCTGGTCACGCCCACCGCGTAAAAGCGCCCGGTGCCCTGGGTGCGTGTTTGGCTGAAATAGGGGCGAAAGCCATAGTTGTGACCGACGTAACTGCTGGGTAAACGCCAATTACTCGCGGCCACCGCCAGACCGGTGTGGTCGAGCAATTCCAGGGTCGAGGATTGCGCCGCGCCGTTGATCTTTTCCAGTTTGCGGTTCAGTGCCTCCTGCTGTTCAGCGGACACGGAACCCTTGAGCGCGGCGCGTAACTCCGGGTCCAGCGCAAGGACTGCCGGCAGGGCGCGGTAGCGGTCGATCAGGGTGTGCAGGGAATTGGCGTAGAGCGCCAACTGCTGATTGGCGCGGGCGGCGTCTTCGACCAGCGCCTGGCGCTCGGTGTGGCGCACGGCAAGCCCGGCTGCCAGCGCTGCGCCAGCAACAATCAGCAAGGTGTACAGCATCAGACGTACCGTCCGGGAGGTCGCAAGCATGGCGTAGTAAACAGTCAGCAATACGGGCGCGCACCATAGCATGCACGCCGCGTGTGGACAGCGTTGCCCGTGTAAAGCTCATCCGTTTATGCGGCGGCTTTACCGCTGTTTCTATGAGTTCGAATAGTATTCACCAGACTGTACAGCATGCCGGTGATTTTACCCGTTTCCTTATCCAGGCTTTGAATATCGATCCCATTGATACTGGTGTCGGAAAGGGCGTCGGCATGCTCGTGAATGCTATCAATACTGGACTCAATAGCATCTGCGAGCCCGAGAATACCTCTTTCGAACGCATCCATTTTTTCGCCAGATTTCTCCTTGCTGGCCCCAATTGTTTCATTGAATATTTCCGGTAACCCCAATATGACGCCTACGCCACTGCTGATTGCACTCACTGCTTCCGAAGGAAGTCCTGTCAGCGTTCTCTTCAATATTTCACTGGAGGCCAAGGCAGTAGCTTCTTTTGTAAGTTTCAACCCCGACTTCTGAGAGCCCAAGTTCATGTTTCGATATTTTGCTTTTATATATTCAACCGGCTCCATCTGCTTATATTCAGCTTTCCCTATTATTCTTTCTGGGCTCAGTCTTGTGGTTTTCAAGTTTACGGATGCGCTCAAGCCTGTTCTTTCGGCAACGTAGTCCACGAGGCCGCTGACGGCGAGTTTGGCGCCGATCCCTAATCCTGCACCCACCACGTTTCCGACCCCAGGGGCCACTATGCCCAAGGACTGAGCCCCAATGCCGACGGCAATCCCCACGCCATAACTGATGGCTTTACCTGCGACCAGCACCATCGCTCTGCGCGTCGCCGCAAGCGCGATGTCTGTACCTGAGCCCATCGAACTGAGTTGCTGGCCGGCGTCTCGTGTCCGGCGTTTGGTAATCCCGAGTATTTCTATATGACGAGCCACTTGCTTGTTCATTTGCTGTCTTAAACGGCGTGTCGCTAACGCCTGGCCATATTTGGCGTAGCTGGCGTTTTCCGAGGCAATAATCCTGTCTGTCCCCGCGTGGAAGTCAGCCATACTCGGCCATTTGACTTCGCCATTGACGTCGACGTAACAGACTGGATTGTTCCCCACAAACCCATACAAGTTCAGCCCATCCACATCCCCCGCCGGATCGGCACTGACCCAACGCTGCAACCACGGCGCGTAATACCGCGCACCGTAGTAATACAGCCCGCTGTCATCCATTTCCTTGCCCGAATAGCGGATGGTTTTGTAGTCGGCGTCCACCTCGCTGCCCCGCGCGTACCAGGCCGTGGCGCCGAACGGGTAATAACCTTCCTGGCTGATCACTTGTGCCTGTTGATCGAGTTCCAGCGTGGAGGAGCCCAAGTGGTCATCGAGGCTGTAGCGCACTTGATCGGCGGCGATGGTCGCGGGTTGGCCGCTGACCCAGTGCAGGCAACGCACGTTGCCGTGCCCGCCGGGCAGGGTGATCACGTGCAGTTCTTCGCCGTTGTCGCGGGTGCGGATTTCCAGTCCCGGCAGGTAGATCACTTCCTGGAAGTGAGTCAGCGAAGGTGTGTGGGTTTCATGCCGTTTGAACACGCGCACGCCCTGGCTGTAGCGGTAGTACTCCTGGTCATTGGGGCCGTTGTCGCGGTTGACCAGCGTCACCGCTTCCAGCTGATCCAGGCTGTTCCACGTCAAGGTCTTGCCCGGCTGCAAGGCCTGGAGGTTGCCATGAACGTCGAACAACGCGGGGAAAACCGGGGCAGGATCTCCCTCTTTCCAGCGCACACCACGGTTGCTGCCAGGGTCGATGAACATTGCGCGGGTGTGTGAGGCTCCCGCCCGCACGTGCCGCAGTTCGATCAGGTTGTTACCGGCGTCGTACTCGTAGTGTTGCGTGTAGTTGAGCCGATTGTTCGGATCCCCGGGCAGGGGCCGGCCCGGAATGTCCGACGGCGGCGCATCGTCGTAACCGCTGGCGCGGGTCAGGCGGTACAGCGAGTCATAGGTGAAATCGCGGTGGCCGTCGACCAGCTGGTTGGCGAAAAAAATCGGCTGGAAGGTGTGGTCTTCAAGACGGGTGATGTTGCCGACGCGATCGTAGAAATATTCCAGGTCCTGCAGCGCCGGCTCGGCGTTTTTTTGTGCCCGTTGCGTGGACAGGCGCCCATCGGCCGGGTCGTAGGTCCAGGTGCTGAGCACCTCATTGCCGGCGTGTTGTTCGATGATCTGGCCGGCGGCGTTGTACTGCGCGTCTTTGAGCACCAGCTGCCAGTTCGGGCTGCCTTTGATCCGCAGTTCAACCTGCTTGAGTTGTCCGGCGATGTCGTAGCGCGACTGTTGCTGGTGCTCTCGGGCATCGGTCTGGCTCAGCACTGTTCCGATTGGGCTATACATTCGGCTGCTGCGGTAGGGGGGGCCCTCGACCAGGGTTCGGGTTTCGCGCAAGGGTTGTCCGAGCAGGCTGTAGCTGTCGAAACTCAAGGTGCCGGAGCGGTCGAGTTGCCCGGTCAATTGGCCGCGCAGGTTAAATGCGGGATCGGCGGAGTCATCGGCATAGGAGAAGGTTTCGACGTTCGGCGTATCAATTTCCTCGACGGCAATCGGCCGCAACTGACGGTCGTAGGTGGTGCGCCAATGACTGCCGCGTTGGTCCCAGCGCTGCAATGCTTCCCCGGCCAGCCCCGGCAGGCTTAAACGCCAGCCTGCATCGACGGAGTCGACTTTGAGCGATTCACCGGACAGGCTATAGATGGTGGCGAGGTTGGGTTTGGAAGCGGTGCCGAACAGGCGCGGATCCCATTGCTCTATCAGTCGCCCGGTGGCGTTGTAATGCTGGCGGTTGATCAGGGTTGCGAGTGGCCCGTTGACGACCTTGCACAGGTAAGCCACTTGCCTGATCGGTAAGCCTCGACTGTCATAGGCAATCAGCTTCGGCGCGCAACGCGAGGTCGATATACTCATTGCTGAATCTCAGGCGGCATTTTTTTTCATCAAGTACTGAGACATCCGATCAGTTAGGTCGAGTACCCGTATGATTCTGCCGCTGGTGACGAGCTCCGCTTCACGCAATACCTTGAGCGTCCCCGCGGCTTCACCCTCGTGTCCGCTATTTTCAAGTTCTGTCAGGGCCACATTGGCTAGGTCTTCTTGCTCGTCAAGGTGGCTGAGCAGGGCAGTGAGTTCATCACGGATTACATCCAGGTCTCTTTGGCCGAAACTGTCATTTAAGGCTTCTGTCACCTGGATACCTAGTCGCAAAAAGCCGAGTGCCTTTTCCAGATGCGAAGCGTATTTGAACCCTTTGTCGGCTAACCCGACGCCCGCCACGATCGCCGTCTCTTTGATTCCTTCTGCGGTCCTCGGGTCGTACTTGCTGACTAATTCTTGCACTTCTTCCAACGCACTGAAGGGCGTGATGTTGGCTGTCTTGTTCAGGCTTTCCAGGCTGAAGTCACCGGATCCGGGCAGCAATGGATACCCGAAACGGGTATTTTTGGCAGCTTCGTCCAGAGCGTTGCTCGTGATATCCGCAGCTGCGGCACCCGCAACAACGGCGGCGACGGCTGCAACCGGTCCGAGGGGGGCCGTCGCCGTTGCAGCCAGCATACCGGCCGTCGTGGCCGTTACGGCCTGTGCGGAAAGACTGACTGCTGTAAAGCCGAGTTTTAATCCAGATCTTTTATAGATATCTCGTGTTCGGGTCATGTTGTAGAGCTGATAAATCGCCCTGTCCGCCCTCTGACTGACCACTGACAAGAGACTGACATATTCATTGAGGGACGCTCTTAGTTCGGCGGGAGAGCGTTCGGCACCATTCTCATCGAAGTAATTCAGGGGATTGTTCCCCACAAACCCAAACAAATTCAGCCCATCCACATCCCCCGCCGGATCGGCACTCACCCAACGCTGCAACCACGGCGCGTAATACCGCGCACCGTAGTAATACAGCCCGCTGTCATCCATTTCCTTGCCCGAATAGCGGATGGTTTTGTAGTCGACGTCCAGCTCGCTGCCCCGCGCATACCAGGCCGTGGCGCCGAACGGGTAATAACCTTCCTGGCTGATCACCTGTGCCTGTTGATCGAGTTCCAGCGTGGAGGAGCCCAAGTGGTCATCGAGGCTGTAGCGCACTTGATCGGCGGCGATGGTCGCGGGTTGGCCGCTGACCCAGTGCAGGCAACGCACGTTGCCGTGCCCGCCGGGCAGGGTGATCACGTGCAGTTCTTCGCCGTTGTCGCGGGTGCGGATTTCCAGTCCCGGCAGGTAGATCACTTCCTGGAAGTGAGTCAGCGAAGGTGTGTGGGTTTCATGCCGTTTGAACACGCGCACGCCCTGGCTGTAGCGGTAGTACTCCTGGTCATTGGGGCCGTTGTCGCGGTTGACCAGCGTCACCGCTTCCAGCTGATCCAGGCTGTTCCACGTCAAGGTCTTGCCCGGCTGCAAGGCCTGGAGGTTGCCATGAACGTCGAACAACGCGGGGAAAACCGGGGCAGGATCTCCCTCTTTCCAGCGCACACCACGGTTGCTGCCAGGGTCGATGAACATTGCGCGGGTGTGTGAGGCTCCCGCCCGCACGTGCCGCAGTTCGATCAGGTTGTTACCGGCGTCGTACTCGTAGTGTTGCGTGTAGTTGAGCCGATTGTTCGGATCCCCGGGCAGGGGCCGGCCCGGAATGTCCGACGGCGGCGCATCGTCGCAACCGCTGGCGCGGGTCAGGCGGTATAGCGAGTCATAGGTGAAGTCACGGTGGCCGTCGACCAGCTGGTTGGCGAAATAGATCGGCTGGAAGGTGTGGTCTTCGAGACGGGTGATGTTGCCGACGCGATCGTAGAAATATTCCAGGTCCTGCAGCGCCGGCTCGGCGTTTTTTTGTGCCTGTTGCGTAGCCAGGCGCCCATCGGCCGGGTCGTAGGTCCAGGTGCTGAGCACGTCGTTGCCAGCGCGTTGTTCGATGATCTGGCCGGCGGCGTTGTACTGCGCGTCTTTGAGCACCGGCTGCCAGTTCGGGCTGCCTTTGATCCGCAGTTCAACCTGCTTGAGTTGTCCGGCGATGTCGTTGCGCGACTGTTGCTGGTGCTCACCGGCATCGGTCTGGCTCAGCACTGTTCCGATTGGGCTATACATTCGGCTGCTGCGGTAGGGGGGGCCCTCGACCAGGGTTCGGGTTTCGCGCAAGGGTTGTCCGAGCAGGCTGTAGCTGTCGAAACTCAAGGTGCCGGAGCGGTCGAGTTGCCCGGTCAGTTGGCCGCGCCGGTTAAACGCGGGATCGGCGGAGTCATCGGCATAGGAGAAGGTTTCGACGTTCGGCGTATCAATTTCCTCGACGGCAATCGGACGCAACTGACGGTCGTAGGTGGTGCGCCAATGACTGCCGCGTTGGTCCCAGCGCTGGAGCTCTTCCCCCGACAGCCCAGGCAGGCTCAAACGCCAACCGGCGTCGACGGAATCGACTTTCAACGGCTCACCGGACAGGCGATAAACCGTGGCCATGTTGGGGACGACACCGAACAGTCGCGGATCCCATTGCTCGAGCAGTCGCCCGGCAACGTCGTAGCGCTGGCGGCCGATCAGAGTTTCCACGGGGTCGGCAGCGACCTTGCGCAAGTACGCGACCTGGCGAATCGACAAGCCCCGACTATCGATGACCGTCAGGTTCGGGGTGCGCCAATGAACCGAGGTCGTCATGGCTTGCCTGCTTTCAGCTCACCTTCAGGCGGTACAACGTAGGTGTCGTTGAAATCCAGGCTGGTGGTGTACCAGGGATGGATGATCTCGAGCGCGACATCTCCTTTGGCGTTGATGACTTTGTACAGACGACCCAGCACGTCGTAAAAGTTCTGATCGTGATGGCCGAACTCCCGGAAGGAATGGTCATTGATATAGCAATGTCTATCGGCGAAATAAGGGCGAAATACCCGAACGGCCGACCCCTTGTTGTATTCCACACGTTCGCTGACGCGCCAGCGCGGATCGGCGTGCGCGACCTTGGGTTTGCCGTCTTCAATCACCAGCTCACCGTTTACCACCACAAAAGCCAGCCCTGGCTCGACCAACTGTTTGGTCTGCAGTGTCCGGCCGAAACCGTCCACAAAGACTTTGACGATCTGGATTTGTTGCAGCACATCATCCCAATAGCGGTCGGCGGTGAGGACGACGCTGTGCACCGGTTCGCGGGGCACCGTGCGGATCAGGTCGAGCAGTGCTTGTTCAGGCGCGGTCAGGGACTTGAGCCGGGACAGGCGACGGCGGGCGCTGGCGCAAATGTGCAGGCTGGGTAGCACGTAACCCTGGTCGATCCAGGTGGCCAGCCAGTCAGGTGTCTGGCTGACGGACGGGGGGAGTTCGCCCATCCAGCTGAACAGGTCCTTGCGCAATACGCTGGCTGCTTTTTGCAGGGCGCCTTTGGGATCTTCGATGGCCGGGTCTGGACGATGGTCAATGGGACGTTCGTGTTCGTCGAGGGGGCGAAAACCAACTTTTTCGCCGCCTTCAGTGCCATAAAAACTGATGGCAAGGGGTTGTCCGGACGGCTCGTAAAGGGCTTCCTCGACATTTTCATTGGCATCGAAGCTGCGCATGAGTTGCAGCGCGTGGTAGTCATATTCGAAACGGGCTTCGCACAAGTCCGGCTGGGTGATGCTTTTCGGCAGCAGACAGTAGGCGTCGTATTGGGCTTTCGTGATGCCGTAGCTGGGGGTTTCGTTGTACTCCATCACTTTATAAAAGCTATCGAGCTTGCCGTATTTGGCAAAACCGTACCGCGACGACCATAGATTTCTCTCCTCGTCCTCTTCCCGGTCTGCCGCCGGGTTTATCCCCAGCACCAGAGGCATGGCCGAATAACCGATTTTTCCCAGTTCGTCCCGAATATCCAGCGACTCCACCGTGTCATAGGCTTGCAGTGCGGTCTTGTCCAGTTGGGCAATTTCCAGCGGCGCCCGCAGTGCCTCGAAATCCGCCTCGCCGTCGGCAAGCAGTGCCCGGCCGTCAGTCTTGAAGTAGCGATAGACCGACTGCGTGGTCAGTAGCCGCTGAGCCACCCATTCGGGCGAGGCGTACAGTTCGAGCAAGCCCTCATAAGAAATGTCTGCGGGAGCGAGCCCCCCGGCGGCTGGCTTCTTGGGCAGTACCAACGCATTGCCCCGTTGCAGATAGGGCAGACCCAGTCGCCAGCCTTGCCAGTCCTCCAACTTCTGCAAATGAATGAACTTGGCGCGGGTTTCGTTCAGGTAATAAGACTGTTGCGCCGGGTCATGGGCATCAAGCCACCATTTCTGCTCATCGACGTCGTCGAAGGGCGGTTCATCCTGCTCGGTCTGGCGTCGCGCATAGCTGACCGTGATGGCATGCACAGGCAGGCCGAACTCGTCGTGGCTCAAGGTGATTTCATGTCGGCACAGCGGGTCATTCACGAAGCGTTCGTACTGGTAGCTGATCGTTTCCAGTTGCAAGGGCTGCATGACCGGATGCGCGTCATGGTCTGCCTTTTTGCGCAGTTCGCGAACCTTGTAACGGCTTTCCTCCACCGCGAACGGCACCGCCGTGGCCAGGTCATCGTCGGCGGCGTAGGTCTCCACGCGCAACACCGAACCGGCGAGGGCGTTGGCGATTTCGTGGGCGGTGGCTTCGTCGGGCGGCGGGATCGGCTCATCGAAAGCGTCGTTGTGGTGGTACTGGCAGAACAGCGTGGGTTTCAAATCACAGGCTTCGGAGTCACGGTTGAAATAGCCATCGCGTGGCAGGTCGATTTGCCGTCCGGTGTGAAACCAGGTGCAGACCAGCGCCGGGGCGGTAAAACCGGTGTCATCTGCCCGTGTGGCCGTTTCGCTGTCGGTCTGGCGCAGCAGGCCAAAGCCACGAAACTCGCGGTTCTGGCCATCGTAATAACCCTGCAAATACTGGAAAAACTGGTTCAGGCAGTTGCCGGTGATTTCATCGAGCTGGTTTTGTTGCTTGACCACGGGCACCGGGAACGGCAAGTAGGAAATCGGCAGACGTTTGAACGTGAGTATCCGATTCTTTTCATCCAGCCATTCCTGCGCCGAACTGCGATACACCACCTGAGTGCTGCAGCCCATGTTGTTGTTGCTGGCGACCAGCATGTACGGCTTGGCACTGACGAAATCGTAGCGCCAGTGCCGTGGTTTCATGTGCGGCACGGTCAAGATCAGGCTCGCGCATCCCAGGCCTTGCAGGTCGGCGAGGGTGACCTGGCACAGGTTGTCGTAGCGGATTCCTTCGGGCCACGGCACCGTTACAGGGGTTTGCTCCAGACCATTGCCGCCGTGATTGAAATAGATCTCGAAACAGTCGGATTTCAGATAAATCAGTGCCGGTGCACCGGAGCCGTCCAGATCGGCAATCCGCACCCGCGCCGCGTCGAATGTCGCGTAGTCGAAGGGCAGGGCACTCATGACGAAGCCTTTGCCGAACCGACCGTGACCAAGGTTCGGCCAGCATTTGATTTCGTCGTGCCGGATGCGGCACAGCTCGGTCATGTCGCTGCCCAGTAAATTACCGAGCAATACCAGTTCGCTGCGAGCGTTGCTGAACAGCGGCAGGCGATCGGTGTCCGGTGTGTGCTCGACGTCCTGGCCCGGCGCGAAACCTTCCTCACGCCGATTGGCGTACAGGCGCACGCTGCGCGGGCCGATCAGCGCCATCGAACTGAGCCCGTCGCCCATCAAATCGCCAGACTGTGTAAGCGTTTGGAAAAACTCCACCGGGAATGCTGTAAAGGGAATGAACCCTGACCAGCTGCGATCGGGGTTGAGGGTGTGGAAACCGCTCATGCCGGGGGACGCGAGGATCCAGTCCAGCCGGCCGTCGCCGGTCAGGTCGGTCAACGCCTGATAGGTCGGTTGATTGCGATTGGCTACGGGGATTCGGGACAGTTCTGTCCAGGGACCGTAGTGGATGTCATCGGCCCCTGTCAGCGCGCGCAAGGGTTCGCGGTAATACCAGCTCTGGTCGTAACGACAGAGAAAACCCGGCACACCTTCACCGAACAAATCAACGCATTGATGAAGCGCGCCGTCCTCGATGCCGGGCATGTTTTCGAACGGGAACGGTTTCGACTGCTTGTTGAGTTCGAACTCTGAATAGTCGAACTCAACTGGCGGCATGTTTTCCACGGCGCCGCTGGCGTCGTATGACTGATAGTGCGCTTTTTTCAGTTGGTTATATGTCCGGTGAGTCGTAGGGTATTCCAGCAACAATCGCCGAACCAGCACAGGTTTCGGACCTAAGTGCTCGGGGAAATGGTGAAACATCAAGACCTGATGGCACAGGCGGCGGGTCCCTAGTTCAAATCCGTAGGTGTAGCTATGGAAGGGATCGCTGCGCAATTGCCACTCACCATGACCATTGCCGGGAGCATCGAACGGCGGGCCGTAGATCGGCTTCGCTTCCAGGTCGAGGGTGCGTTCGCCGTAGTCGAACAGCAGGTGGAAATGCCAATCCAGGCTCGCCGGGTTTTCCACTGTCCAGGCATACAGGTCTTGGCTGGCCTTGGCATTGCCGTAATACACCCGGTGCAGGTAACGCTGGGCACGATAGTCGTGTTTGTCCTCCGGGGTGTTAGCCTGATCCTCGGGCTTATAGTCGAAACAGATGTGTTCGCCATGAGGGTTCATGCTTTCTAGCAGCAACCACACACCGATACGCAGCGCCGCGACAGGGTTGGTTGTGTCTATAGGTTCGGCGCGCCGCGAAGCGTCGGTCTTACCGTAGACATGCAGGCTGCCATCGGCCCCGTGCACCAGCCAGAAGGGCGGCTTTTCCTCCGGTTGCCACAGCTCGATCAGATCGAACGAACTCTCGACCCGCGGCCAGTAGCGCACAACGTCGTGCTTGCCAATGGAGAGGCCGCGATATTCGGTTACTTCTCTGGACGTTGGCTTGCCCTCGGCATCCAGCTCGGGCATCAACTCCTCGCCACCTGGGCCGACCATGATGTCGGTGGCGAGGTAATCGGGCACGCCCTTGCTGGTCTGGCGAGTGATGGCACTGGAGCCCAAACGCCAGCCAATGCCGAACGGACCGTTACCACCCTGGCTGTCATAGCCCAGCGCCATGGCGGGGTCGAAACCGCGCCCAGCTGAAAGGGGCAGCGGCAATTCGAATGAAGCACTGCCCGTTACGCCGACCGATCCCCAGCTTTTGCCGATCGTGGCAATGGAAGCGCTCTTGGCGATCGAGGGTTCAGTGATGCTCAGGGACGCTTGCTCTTCCATGGGGCTGATCCTGTATCGGCTTTGCGCTCTCCCGTAGCAACGGAGTCGCGTGGTAGAGCGACGCTAACAAAATCAGGGGAAGGTGTGACCTGTCACATCTGACAGGTGAGGCGGGTTTTTTAGAACGAATACCTTGGGGAATGCTGCGCTTTATCGCGAATGGTAAAAGTGGCGCACAAAAAAACGGCCGGGGCATCTGAAAGACACCCCGGCCGTATTGGCAAGCTCAAGCGTTTACTGCACTTCTACCGCCAGGCTTTCACTGATCTTTTTCTGCCAGATGGCAGGACCGGTGATGTGTACCGACTCACCCTTGCTGTCTACTGCAACAGTCACTGGCATGTCCTTGACGTCGAACTCGTAGATCGCTTCCATGCCCAATTCGGCGAAAGCCACCACGCGGGATTTCTTGATGGCTTGCGCCACCAGATAAGCCGCGCCGCCGACTGCCATCAGGTACACGGCTTTGTGGTCCTTGATCGCTTCGATCGCAGTCGGGCCGCGCTCGGATTTGCCGATCATGCCCAACAGGCCGGTTTGCTCGAGGATCTGACGGGTGAACTTGTCCATCCGCGTCGCGGTAGTCGGACCGGCAGGGCCAACCACTTCTTCGCGCACCGGATCAACCGGGCCGACGTAGTAGATGAAGCGACCCTTGAGGTCCACCGGCAGGGTTTCACCCTTGTTCAGCATCTCGACCATGCGCTTGTGCGCCGCGTCGCGACCGGTGAGCATCTTGCCGTTGAGCAGGACGGTTTCGCCCGGCTTCCAGCTCTGCACGTCTTCAGCCGTCAGGGTATCGAGGTTGACGCGACGGGCCGACGGGCCGGCTTCCCAGACGATTTCCGGGTAGGCGTCCAGCGGCGGCGCTTCCAGGGAGGCCGGGCCGGAACCGTCGAGCACGAAGTGCGCGTGACGGGTGGCGGCGCAGTTGGGGATCATGCACACCGGCAACGAAGCGGCGTGGGTCGGGTAATCCATGATCTTCACGTCGAGCACGGTGGTCAGGCCACCCAGGCCCTGGGCGCCGATGCCCAGTTGGTTGACCTTCTCGAACAGCTCCAGGCGCATCTCTTCGATACGGTTGGACGGGCCGCGCTTTTTCAGCTCGTGAATGTCGATGGATTCCATCAACACTTCCTTGGCCATGACGGCGGCTTTCTCGGCGGTGCCGCCGATGCCAATGCCGAGCATGCCCGGTGGGCACCAGCCGGCGCCCATTTCCGGAACGGTTTTCAGCACCCAGTCAACGATCGAGTCGGACGGGTTGAGCATGGCCATTTTCGACTTGTTCTCGGAACCGCCGCCCTTGGCCGCCACGTCCACTTCCACGGTGTTACCCGGAACGATGGAGTAGTGGATAACGGCCGGGGTGTTGTCCTTGGTGTTTTTACGAGCGCCCGCCGGGTCGGCGAGGATCGAGGCACGCAGGACGTTTTCCGGCAGGTTGTAAGCCCGGCGCACGCCTTCGTTGATCATGTCGTCCAGGCCCATGGTGGCGCCATCCCAACGTACGTCCATGCCTACGCGAACGAAGACGGTAACGATGCCGGTGTCCTGGCAGATCGGGCGGTGGCCGGTGGCGCACATCCGCGAGTTGATCAGGATTTGCGCCATGGAGTCACGGGCCGCTGGCGATTCTTCGCGCAGGTAGGCTTCGTGCATCGCCTGGATGAAGTCAACGGGGTGGTAGTAGGAAATGAATTGCAGGGCGTCGGCAACGCTCTGAATCAGGTCGTCTTGCTTGATCACGGTCATGAGTCGCGCTCCTCTAAAAGACGGGAACATTCAATAAGGTGCTTGCAGCTTGGGTGCATCGGTCGGTTGCAAGCACCTTTACAAGGCACGCCGGGGCTGCTGGCGCGACGCTAAAAAGGCGCGGCAGTATAACGCGCCTCGGTTCCGGGCACACCCGCCGGTAGTCAATCTCGTGGCGAGGGGATTTATCTGTGGTGAGGTGGATTCAACTGTGGTGAGGGGATTCAACTGTGGTGAGGTGGATTCAACTATGGTGAGGGATTTATCTGCGGCGAGGGATTTATCTGTGGCGAGGGGATTTATCCCCGTTCGACTGCGAAGCAGTCGTCAATCCGACACACGCGGTATACCTGAACCAACCGGGGTGCAGGTTTGGGGGCGGCTTCGCCACCCAACGGGGATAAATCCCCTCGCCACAGATAAATCCCTCATACCAGATAAATCCCTCATACCAGATAAATCCACTCATCACAGGTATTGCACTTGGCGATAAACAGGGATCGGGAGGTCATGCCTTTGACGCCAGTATTCCGCCCTTAAAATTGAATGGTCATTTATCAGGCACGCAACTAAAGTGGCATTCGGTCTGTAGAGTAGGACACTCAAGCAGCCTCCCTTCGCACGGTGAGTCAACGATTGACCCATAACGCCATCCAGCGCTTGTTGCTCAAACGCTTCGCCCTCGCAGCCGGCACCTACGCCCTGGCTCTGTTGCTGTTGTGGCTGGCGTTTTTTACCGGTCATTACGATGAATCCCTGTCCAACGTGGTCATCGGCAGCGCGCTGGTGGTCATCAGCCAGGCCGCGTTGTTTGCGGTGTTTTATAGCGGCTGCAACCTGCGTTTTTCCGATCCCAGCCTGACCGAAGCGCAAGTGTTGCTGGGGCTGGGTTGGCAAACCTGGCTGATCGCCCATCTGGACGAAGCACGCGGCGCGTTCCTGGTGTTCTACGTGCTGATTCTGCTGTTCGGCTTGTTTCACCTTTCGCGCTTTGCCTTCTTGCGGTGCGCGCTGTTGGTGTTCGTCAGTTTCAGCGCGATCACGCTGTGGGAGGGTTACCACTTTCAGTTACCCGACCCGGCACTGGCCGCGTTGCAGGTGTGCGTGCTGCTCATCGTGCTGGTATGGCTGGAACTTTATGCCCGTCACGTCCAGGCCTCCCGTCAACGCATGCGTCAGCGCCGATTTGCCTTGCAGGCGCATCAGGACACCCTGCGCGGGATGATGCGCCAGCTCGAAGACCTGGTGGCCACCGACGAACTGACCGGGCTGTTCAATCGCCGGCATTTCCTGCGCCTGGCCTCCCGGGAGCTGAGGGCCATGGACGCCGATGTCATGCATGGCCTGGCGCTGATCGACCTGGACCATTTCAAACGCATCAACGACGTGCACGGCCATGCCGCCGGTGATCAGGTGCTGCAAGCCTTTGCCGCCGTGGCCACCGCCTGCTTGCGCGATGGCGATGTTCTGGCCCGTTACGGTGGCGAAGAATTCGTCGTGCTGTTGCCCGATTGCAACCCCGAGCGCTTGACCTCCTGCTGCGAGCGGCTGCGCATTGCGTTCACCGATGTACAACTGATCGGACTCGACGTCGCCCATCTCAGCTTGTCGGCGGGCATGACATTGCTCGAAGTGGGCGATGATCTCGACGAAGCCTTGCAGCGCGCCGATCAGGCGCTTTATCGCGCCAAGCGTGACGGCCGCAATCGTTGCGCGGCCGCGTGGGAGAACGTCGATGCCTGAGTTACGGGTCGGCGAACGCCAATGGTCGGTGGCGGCGGGCAGCAACCTGCTCGATGCGTTGAATCAGAACGGCGTGTCGGTGCCCTACAGCTGTCGCGCCGGCAGTTGCCATGCTTGTCTGGTGCAATGTGTCCAAGGGCTGCCGAGCGACAGCCGCCCCGACGCCCTCAGCGCAGAGCAACGACAGCAAGGCTGGCGCCTGGCGTGTCAGTGCCAGGTGGTCGAGGACTTGCAAGTCCACACGTTCGATCCGCTACAGGACGGCCGCCCGGCCGAAGTGGCGGCTGTCGATTGGTTAAGCGCCAATGTGTTGCGTTTGCGCCTGATCCCCGAGCGTCCGTTGCGCTACAGCGCCGGGCAGCATCTGGTGTTGTGGGCAGGCAATGTGGCGCGCCCGTATTCATTGGCCAGCCTGCCGGAAGAAGACCGTTTTCTGGAGTTCCACCTCGATTGTCGCCAGTCGGGGGAATTCAGCGATGCGGCCCGTCAGCTGAAAATCGGCGATGCGCTCCGCCTCGGCGAACTGCGCGGCGGAGCGCTGCATTACGACCCGGACTGGAACGCCCGACCACTTTGGCTGCTGGCCGCCGGCACGGGGTTGGGCCCGTTGTTCGGCATCTTGCGAGAAGCGTTACGGCAAGATCACCAAGGTGCCATTCGCGTCATTCACCTGGCCCATGATGCCGAGGCGCATTACCTGGCCAAACCCCTGCAAGCCATGGCCGCCAGCCGCCCTAACCTGAGCATTGAGCTGTGGACAGCGGCCGAGTTGCCCGAGGCTTTGGCGCAACTGCGGCTTGTTTCACGGCAAACCCTGGCCTTACTCTGCGGGGCCCCTGACAGCGTGGACGCCTTTGCCCGGCGCTTGTACCTGGCGGGATTGCCGCGCAATCAACTGCTGGCGGACGTCTTTGTTCTGCGCGGTTGAGCGCTGATTTTTCAGACGCGAGACCGACCATGAGCGATGCCATCCAGTTTGAACGCGAGCGCGGCCTGCTGACCCTGCGCTTCAACCGCCCCGACAAGAAAAACGCCCTGACCCGCGCCATGTACAGCCACTTGGCCGAAGCGCTGCAACTGGCGGATACCGACCCTGAAATCAATGCCGTGCTGATCACCGGGACTACCGAGTGCTTCACCGCCGGCAACGACATCGCCGACTTCATCCAGCAACCGCCGAGCAACCTCGACAGCCCGGTGTTTCAGTTCATGCTCACCTTGCTCGAATGTCGTAAACCGGTGATCGCCGCCGTCGCCGGTGCAGCCGTGGGCATTGGCACGACGATGTTGCTGCATTGCGATCTGGTGTATGTCAGCCGCGATGCGCGCCTGCGCATGCCGTTCGTGAATCTCGGGTTATGTCCGGAGTTTGGTTCCAGCCTGATCCTGCCGCGGTTGCTCGGGCAGGCCAAAGCGGCGCAATTGTTACTGCTGGGTGAAAGCTTCAGCGGTGAACAAGCCGCGCAGTGGGGGATTGCGACCGAAGCCCTGGACAGTGGCGAAGCGGCGTTGGCCAAGGCGCGGGAGGTGGCGTTGCGTTTCGAGTCGCTGCCGCCGGAAGCGGTGCGCATCAGCAAGCAATTGATGAAAGCCGCGGACCGCGAACAACTGCACAAGGCCATAGAAGAAGAGAGCGCACAGTTCACCCAACGGCTGCGCTCGGCGGAAGCGATTGCGGCGTTGACCGGGTTCATCAAACGGCATTGATTCTGCGGTGACTGGGCGGGCCCCTTCGCGAGCAAGCCCGCTCCCACAGGGGGGCGAACGCCACAGATCCAATGTGGGAGCGGGCTTGCTCGCGAAGGCGTCCGTCAAGACGACACCTCTTACGGATCAGAAACTAAAAAGCCCCGCCATTCACATGGCGGGGCTTTTTGCGTATGTGCGCCCAAAAACTGAAAAAACACGGGCCGTCTACTGTCAAGTCTGACAGTAGACGGCCCCCACCTTCACTGTTCAGATGCTTTGACCCGGCACAGTCTTTAAAACACCCGGTGATCATTCATTTTTTGAAGGAGAACACTATGTCAGCACAAGACCTGCTCTCTGGCACGCTCGATCCTGCCTTTGGGGTAAACGGCAAGGTCCACCTTGACTTCGACGCAGCGACAAGCGCCACCATCAAGGGACTGACCGTGGCGACCGATGGAAAAATCTATTTCACCGGGCGTTACATCGCTAACGAACAGGCCGGGTACATGCTCGGACGCCTTAATGCCGATGGATCGCCTGACCCGACATTCGGCACCCATGGTCTTGTCATTGACTCGTTCGCAGGTGAACCCGACTCCGCTGGCAGTACCATTACCCTTCTTGAAAACGGGAGCATTCTTCTTCAAGCCTCAACCCGTGTAGAACAGTACCCCGCGTACGTCCCGGCGTTGGCCCGCTGCAACCACAACGGCAGCCTTGATCCAGATTTTGGCACTGGGGGGAAAGTCATCATCGACACCCCGCTTGCCACTGCCATTGACCCACCGGGTCAAACGGCAATGACCACGACAAGCCCGGCATCAGACATTGCCCAGGTACTTCCCGACGGTAAAATCCTGGTCTGCACCTATCGTCCCCGGGTAGGAGCGATTTTCCGACTCCAGAGCAACGGTTCACTCGATCTGAGTTTCAATGGTGTTGGCTACATTACCTTGAGCCACCCTGATGCACCTGATCAGCCGGTATTGATCGACAATGTATTGCTTCAAGCAGACGGCCAGTACCTGGCCTGTGGCAGTTTTAACCAATCAAAAAATGCGTTTGTCGCTCGTTACAACACTGACGGCAGCCTGGATCGCACCTTTGGTAAAGACGGCTTCGTTCTCGTTGCCTCCTCTCCCTCTGACGACAAACGCCTGCGCTTCACACAGATGTCGATGCAACCTAATCAACGAATTCTCGCTATTGGCGAAGTTATCTCCAGCCCCTCTGAAGGCGTGATGGTGAGTCTTGAGCCTGATGGAAGTCCAAACATCCAGTTCAATGGCGCGCGCCCGGTTTACACGCAACTGGATGACAAAACGACCGGCTGGGTAGGTGCTGCAATGCAAACCGACGGGAAGATCGTCGTGGCGGGAGCCATACAGGGTTCAGACGCCATTCACTTCGACGGCGTTGTCGCTCGTTTCCAGAGCAATGGCACCCTGGATCCAGTGTTCAACGGATCGGGTTGGACCCGTACCGGTTTCGACAAAGGTGATGGTGTCACTGCGATGACGCTGCAGACCGACAATAAGACGCTGCTCGCGGCTGACGATCAATCGCAAAAATCAGCCATCCTGCGTTACCTGGCGTAGCCCTTCGCCCGGGTCCGAAAGGGCTCGGGCACGATTGTCATCATCCTCAGTCGGGAGAGCAGGACCATGTCCAACGTACACAACCAGTCACCTTTAGCTTCTGGCGATCTAGATCCCGGCTTCGGCGATGGCGGCCGAATTTACTTGAGTGTTGAAGGCTATGGCGAAACTGTAAAAATACAACCCGACAATAAAATCGTCGTTGGATTTCGCACTGGTCCCGGCTTCGGGCTGGCTCGTCTACAGCCAGATGGCTCGCCAGACATGACCTTTGGTATCGATGGATACGTCATTGGAGAGTTCGGCCAGGATAACGAGATCACCCCGGTGACTGATCTGCACCTGCTGCGCGATGGTCGAATTCTACTCGTCGCAGAGAAGACGACATCAATGCGCACGTACCCGGCACTGGCCATGTTCCATCGCGATGGCAGTGCAGATACGACCTTTGGCCAGAACGGACAACAAATCGTCCAGCTCAAACCTGACGGACAAGACGAGCTGCAAACAGGATTCTGCCGCCATTCAACGGTGTTGGCCGGCGATAAAATACTCCTGACACTCACCCCCCCAAAGGGTATTGAACGACCGATACGAGGGACTGCTGATTCGACTGGAACCCAATGGTTCTCTGGACACCACATTTAATAGCCGAGGCTATGTCCCTGTCCCTTACAAAGACACTGGGCTGACGACACTTGAAGGTGTTGCCGTGCAAGCCGATGGCCGTTACCTGGTCGCCGGTACGACGCGAATACGTACACACACGTTCAGTTTTATGACACGAGTTCATGAGAACGGGGGCATCGACGCGACATTCGGAGAGCTAGGTTATGCCACGGTCGAGATACCAGGGGTAAACACTTATCTGGGACCGATAGCCCTCACCCAGGACGGCAAAACGGTCGGCGCAGGACATCTGGGCGGGGCGTGGTATACCGGCCGTGGGCTTCTATCGGTTATCGACACCGAAGGCCAACCGGATGCGCAGTTCAACAATGGAATGCCTGCCCTGCTGTCCATCCCGCAAATGGATGTGAGCTGGCGCGATATCATTGTCCAGAATCAACACCTCACACTGGTCGGCGGTGGCCAAACATCGGAAGGCATAACCCGGTATGCCATCGCCCGCTACCTGCCCTCCGGACAATTGGATAGCCGTTTTGGACAAGAGGGCGTTATCCGAGGGGAACCCAGGGTATCTATCGCTGCTGCAACGCTACGACAGCACGACGCGAATATCATCACCGTCGGTACCACTGAAGGTAACGGTGAACGTGTGACGGTCAGTTGTTATTCGGGATGAGCCGGCCATAGAAGAAGAGAACGCACAGATCACCCAGCAGCTGCGCTCGGCGGAAGCGATTGCGGCGTTGACCGGGGTCGCCAAACGGCATTGATTCTGCGGTGACTGGGCGGGCCCCTTCGCGAGCAAGTCGAGTCGTCGCACCGCCGCTCCCACACTGGATCTGTGGGTACACAACCCCCCTGTGGGAGCGGGCTTGCTCGCGAAGGCGTCCATCAAGGCGACACCTCTTCCAGATCAGAAACCAAAAAGCCCCGCCATTCACATGGCGGGGCTTTTGTTTTTCAGCAACCGATCACTCAGACCATCTTGTCGCCAACGTGCAGGATTTTCATCCCGTTGGTGCCGCCGATGGTGTGGTAGCTGTCGCCCTTGGTCAGGATCACCCAGTCGCCTTTCTCCACAACACCGAGTTTGAGCAACTCGTCGATCGCGGCCTGGCTGACTTGCTCAGGCGGCAGCGATGCCGGGTCGAACGGCACGGTGTAGACGCCACGGAACATGGCAGCCCGAGCCTGGGTTTCGCGGTGCGGGGAGAACGCGTAGATCGGGATCGAGGAACGGATGCGCGACATGATCAACGGCGTGTAGCCACTTTCGGTCAGGGCGATGATCGCCTTCACGCCCGGGAAGTGGTTGGCGGTGTACATGGCTGCCAGCGCGATGCTCTGGTCGCAGCTTTCGAAGACCTTGCCGATGCGGTGGCTGGAGGTCTTGCTGGTCGGGTGCTTTTCAGCGCCGATGCAGATGCGCGCCATGGCTTGCACCGCTTCCAGCGGGTACAGGCCGGCAGCACTTTCCGCCGAGAGCATCACGGCGTCGGTGTAGTCGAGCACGGCGTTGGCTACGTCGGACACTTCGGCACGAGTCGGCATCGGGTTCTGGATCATCGACTCCATCATCTGGGTCGCCACGATCACAGCCTTGTTGTGGCGGCGTGCGTGCAGAATGATTTTCTTCTGAATGCCCACCAGCTCGGCGTCGCCGATTTCCACACCCAGGTCACCACGGGCAACCATCACGGCGTCGGAGGCTTTGATCAGCGCGTCGAGGGTTTCGTCGTCGGCCACGGCTTCGGCGCGTTCGATCTTCGCCACCAGCCAGGCAGTACCGCCGGCTTCGTCGCGCAGTTGACGGGCGTATTCCATGTCGGCGGCGTCACGCGGGAAGGACACGGCGAGGTAGTCGACCTGCATCTCGGCAGCGAGCTTGATATCGGCCTTGTCTTTTTCAGTCAGGGCCGGAGCGGTCAGGCCGCCACCGCGACGGTTGATGCCTTTATGGTCGGACAGCGGGCCGCCGATCAATACGGTGCAATTGAGTTCGGTGGCATTGGCGGTATCAACGCGCATCACCACACGGCCGTCGTCGAGCAGCAGCTCGTCGCCCACGCCGCAGTCTTTAACCAGGTCCGGGTAGTCGATGCCGACGACGGTCTGGGTGCCTTCGGTCAGAGGATGGCTGGTGGAGAAGGTGAATTGATCACCGATCTTCAGCTCGATCTTCTTGTTGGCGAATTTGGCGATACGGATTTTCGGGCCTTGCAGGTCACCCAGCAGGGCGACGAAGCGGCCGTGCTTGGCCGCGAGGTCACGCACCAGCTTCGCGCGAGCCTTGTGCTCGTCGGGGGTGCCGTGGGAAAAGTTCAGGCGGGCGACGTCCAGGCCAGCCAGAATCAGCTGTTCGAGAACTTCCGGCGAGTTACTGGCCGGGCCAAGGGTAGCGACGATTTTGGTGCGACGGACGGACATGCATAGACTCCTGAGTTCAAGCGCTGGGTGAGGCTACTATGGTCTCTGGTTGTAGTCATTGTTCGTTTGCACTACTTATTCGTTTGTTTCTTGAAACGAACAATCCCGAAAGTTTTCAGCCACACCGATTTCAATAGGCCTACCGTTTGTCGGCACTGTCAGTTCTATCAGGTAGGCAGGCGCTTGAGGGCGGGATTGAATGCGCTGGAGCTTCGTCAACAGGTGACGAGTCAGGGAGATGACAACATGACTACAAACTCTCAGCAACCGGCGGAGCCGGTAATCGTTGAACCGGGAACGGCCGCTACAGTGGAAAACCCAGTCAGATTAAAGGGAACCGGTGTTCCAGATGCCATCGTTGAGGTTAGAACGGAAGACAAGCTTTTGTTATTGAAAGTCCGCGTATGGTCGGACGGTACTTGGTCAGGTAATGCTTCTGAAAACCTGCCTGAGGGTCGGAATACTATTTCGGCAGTCCAGACCAATAATTATGGGCCTTCGCCTGCGTCGCGGAGTCGATCCTTCGTAGTCGAATGACCGGAACGTCTTCGTTCATTTGCAAGCCCACTGAGCCTTGGCGGCTCAGTGGGTTTTTTTTCGCTCGGTCAGGACGTTGAGTGCCACCTTGCGCGAATACTCCGAAGCGGGTGATTCGTTACCGCTTGTCTTATGCTGCTACACGCTCATTCCGGCACCCGATCATTGAAGATTTTCGCCAACGGGTCGATACAGAGCTCAAGACAGGAGAACCCCCATGCGATTCGTGCTCATTGCCGCCCTTGCCCTCAGCGTCACGGGCTGCACCCGTTGGTCGATGAACCATCATTTGAATAACGCCTACAGCGCCTATGACCGTGGCAATTGCGAGCAGGTGATGCTCGAACTGTCCAAAGTCGAACGCGCCAGCCGAGCTCGGCCTTACGTGTGGCCGGAAGCATCGATGATGCGCGGCTTGTGCCTGGAACGACAGAAACTGTTTGTCGATGCGGCGCAAACCTACCAGTTCATCATCGCCGCGTACCCGCAAAGTGAGTACGCCTACCGCGCCCGCGCCCGCCTGGAAACCTTGCAGTCGCTGGGCCACTATCCGCTGCGCAGTGCGGCTGCGGTCGTGCGCCCGACGCAGTTCTGATGGTCCTGATCGTTCAAAGGCTGGCTCACCGGCGGTGGTGAGCTATAGTCGAATAGATCGATTCAGAGCCTTGCCTCTGATCGACGCAACACCTGTGATCGGCAGGCGTAAGCGGCAGCGGCGTTATGGACTGTCGCACCGGGATCGGGGAGAGCGCGCCCATGCCTCTGTATAAAAGAAGCCGGCCCGTTCCGAAGCATTAGTGCGGCTCTGCTTAAGAGCCTTGCTGGGCCATTTGCGCATGTTTACTGACCGCCGGATCGAGCGGCATCAACTGCCGTATTTTCTAAGAGTGTTCAACAGTGTCACCGACAAACCCATCGGCTTTCTGGGCAATGTGTCCGAAGACGGGCTGATGCTGATCAGCCAGCTGCCGATGATGATCGGCGCCGATTTCGATTTGCGCCTGAAAATCCCCGACAGCGATGGCTGCATGCAGGTCATCGATCTTCAGGGGTGTTGTTTGTGGTGCCATGAAGACACGACCCCTCACCATTACGACGCCGGGTTCAGCCTGCAACGGGCACCGCCGGAGTATGGGCAACTGGTCAGCGCCTTGAAGCAATACTTCAGTTTTCAGCCGTTGCCTGCTTCTGCGTGATGCCCTGCAGTGCCTGTACTGGCGCCTTCGCGGGCAAGCCCGCTCCCACAGTGATCGCGTCGAACAAAATGTTGGCGTACACCACCGAACCTGTGGGAGCGGGCTTGCCCGCGAAGGCGTTAGCGCAGGCGCCTGATATTTAAGCTCAGGTCACCTTGATCGCCGCCTCGTTCGCCAGCGACCGCTCCACCAGCATCAACCCCAACTCACTCAACTGATAAATCGCCATCGCCAGATGCCGCGGCTTGTCCTCCAGGCTTTCGGCCAGGTCGAGCAGCAGAATGCTGACCGAGGAAAAGGTTTCGTAAGTCTGGATGGTCAGGGCTTCGGGGTTTGCATCGGGGACGACGGTGAACATTTCCATGGCACGGTCCTGGGATGAAGGGAGGCGGTTGATGTGGGGTTTGAGGTAATGGTCCAGCGCCTTGTTGGCGGCGGCGTTGAGCTTTTTTGAATGGAGGGTGGAATAGGGGGAAACCGGGTCGGCTTCGGGGGGATTGGGTGTTGCCTTGAACATGATCATTGTTCCTTTTAGTGAAGCTGCCACCGTCTCGCGACTAAACGAGGGGTGGCGGCTGGACGCAGGTTAGTCGACCGGGAGGAACATGAAAAAACCGGCGCGCCCGAGGGCGCCCTGCGCACAGCCACCATTGAGTGCGGGGATAGGGAATACCCGACTGAATGACGCTTGTGCACCTTCATGTTACCTACCGGGCGACTAAACCCGATCGCTGATTGGCAGCGACGCGGATCAAGTTACGGGGCAATACCAAGGCGCACAAGCCGGCGGATTCTGGCGGATCTGTAGGCAAATGCGCAAGGCGCTGTAGTCGAGGACTGAGGACTGAAACACGGGGAAGGGTTGGGGGGGAGGCGGTGACCGTTTGTCGGGACTGTCAGTTTTTACAGGTGTCAGGCTTCGGAATAAGCGGTGACATTAGCTCATCAAAAAAATGAGGCAGGAGTCATGAACGACGATTATGAGGCATCAACCGAACCAAAAATGCCGAAACCCCATATGATTCGTCCCCTTGAGGGAAAAGGATATGTACTTCCTTTGAATGTTGAGGGTTACGGGGATTTCGGCTCGGTGGGCAGCTTCACCGCTACTTACGAGGCCGCGTTCTACCCTGTGTATCAGCCCTTCAAGGATTTGGTCGGTCCCAACCGTCTATTTGGATTCTCTGTCGCAAGTTTGCCGCTGGGACGAAATTATTTACATTTGCGTTATCGCTGGATGGACTCCTCGGTATGGCCTCCTGGAACCGGCGAGTCTGATTGGTATGACACGGGATACTTCTATGTAATGACCAAACCGGTCATCCAGTCTCCAAGTCCTGGACAAAATATCTCTACTAAACGTCCGGTAGTTACTGGGACGGGGCATGCAGGTGCTTCACTCAGGGTGGTAAAGGCGGACAGTCATGGCACAGTATTAAGCCCTACCATTACGATACCAAGCACAAACGACTGGAGCGTTACGATCAATCAGGATTTGCCTGCCGGCAGTAACTCGATTGTGGTTGAACAATCTGTTTCCGGTTATTCAGCTGTTCACTCTGATCCTGTGACATTTACGGTGCTCTACCCAGCCACTATCACTTCGCCGAAAAAGGACGAGGTCGTACGCGAGCTCAGACCGGAAGTCTCAGGAGCAGGCTCTAACGGTACAACCGTCACGGTATATCGGCAGGGTGGGGCCGGCGGGTCCTATGGCAACGGTACGGTCGCCAATGGTATTTGGAAAGTAAGACTGACCAAAGACCTGCCTGAGGGGCCGTTTGTTTTTCATGCTGAAACAAAGAGCGGCGCGCAGCTTGTTGGCTGGTCAGACCCGGTACCCGTCACCGTGCGGTATCCGGCCCCCAATGCACCTGTAATTACCGCGCCAGGGGCAAGCACGGTACAGAATCAGACGTTTACGATTTCAGGAACGGGCGGTGCGGCAGGTGCCACCGTCGAGATTCTTAAGGATCTAGACAAACACATCGTTCTTGGTACCGGTCCAGTGAAGGCTGGCGGATATTGGGACGTCACTGTCACCGTACCACCGGGACCTATTTCCCTAGCGGCGGAGCAATTCATTGGCAGCGGTGAGCATTCCGGGCGCAGTCGGGAGCGCAGCTACAATATCCGCCCACCCAAGGTCGAGTTACTTGATGCCGTTGCAACAAACGGCACGGTAACCATTACCGGTACGGGGTATATCGGTGCCAGGCTTGAAATTTGGTATACCCAGCGAGATGTTGTAAAAACCTTTGACGTCACCGAGACCCTCTGGACGAAGACTTACCCTGACTGGCTACCAGGCTCCTACAGCATCGATGCGAAACAGAAAGTTCTAGGTTTGAGCAATGCCTGGATTGATTCTGAATGGAACACCAAGCCGGTCATTTTTGACGTAAAAGTCCCACCTCCGACGCTCACACATCAAGTCGGTATCGACCAGAAGCCGAAGTTTTCCGGCACCGGTAACGGTTGGGCTGGCCACGCGCCGGCCAAAGTCGAACTGCGGATCACCAGTTCCTCGAACTCCATACTTCCTTCGATGCCGATCGTCGATGTGAAGAACAATAGGTGGAGCAACGATGCGCTCGAGCAGTGGGACCCGGGCACCTATTCTGTTGAGGCGCGGCAGCTGTTCACGCCCACCGGAAAACCACAACTTTCGTCGGACTGGACGGGGCCACAACAAGTAGTTATCAAGGCCCCACTGCCCGCCATCGATCCCATCGTCGAAAACGGCTTGTCCCCGGACATCACCGGCACTTGCTGGAAGGGCGCGGTGGTCACGCTCTTCTTCAGTGACGCCATCACAACGGCCCATCCCGTGCCCGACAGCGACAGGGACGGTCGATGGACCTTCCGCCGCCCGGCGCTTTTCAAACCAGGTTCCCACACCGTCAAGGCGACCCAAACCTTTGGCGGACAGACCTCCAACGAGGTGACCAAACCCTTCACCGTGGACGTTCCCACACCAGTCATCAAACCGATGACGCCGCCAGTGGGCTATGAGCCAATCATTACAGGCACCGGCGGATATGCCGGTGCCGAGATGACGATTTACGATTACGCGAACAACCGGCCACTGGGCAAGGCGATGGTGATTGGAGAGGCTTGGACGGTTCCGCTTCTGGAGCTCGAATTTCGCGAGTATCAGATTTACGCCGTGCAGTCGTTCGACAAACTGCCTTCTGGCAGAAGTGAGCTCATCAGCTTTAAAGCGGTGTTGTTGCCGCCCACGGTCGACACGCCGAAACCGGGGGATACGGTTGCCCGCACGTTCCGAATCGAAGGTCATGGCAGTCGCGCGTCGGGTTCGGAGGTGGCGCAGGTGTGGGTGTGGCGGGGGGAGGAGCCTGAGCCTTGGGACCGGATTCGAGTGAAGTACGACGGCACTTGGTACTACGACGCGACCTTGCCGTTGGGGACCGAAACCTTGCGGTTCAAACAGTTCTTCAAGGGGCAGGCATCTGAATTCACGCTGGATCATGTTCTCGGCGTCGTGCCTGCTCACCCGGTGATCGAAACACCGGCCCGCGGTGAAGCCATCGAGTCACGTGTGGCGATTTCCGGCTTTGGCTACGGGGGCGATACGGTCAGCGTTGCCTTCGCTGACGCACTCGATGTGATTCTCGGTACGACGCAGGTCCTGGAAAACGGCACCTGGTCGCTCTGGTTGTTGCTTGACCGACCGGCCGGTCATCCCTCGCTGGTGGCTCAACAAAGCTTCAGGGACTACCTCTCTGGATGGACCACGCCGCGACCGGTTGAACTTCGGCCCCAGCCACCGCAGTTTACCGCGCCGCTCCCTGGCCGATGGGTCAAATCCCAGCCGACGTTTGCCGGCACGGCAAGGCCGGGGGCAGAGATTCGGCTGCAAGCCTGGTTCAACCCGGACATAGACCTGATCACATCCCCTGCTGTCGGCGAAGACTGGGAAGCGACACCGCCGAACGAGTTACCCCGAAGCGAGCACTGGGTGTGCGCGGTGCAAAGCGTGAAAGAGGGTGGGGAGCAGGTATCTGCCACGGCTGACAGCGCTCGATTTGAAATCATGCCCGCTCAGGGCCGCGGCGCTGATTTGAACCCTTAGCTCCCCGACAAACGGTAGCGTCTACTGTCATTTGTGACAGTAGACGCTACACCTGTCATGTCACCTAATGGAGCCACAGGGAATGACAGGCCCGTCATTCGTTTCACGTCGATGATGCCCAGGACACAGGAGTAACAGCATGACCCACTCCCCCAATCAAATTGCTCGACAGCTGTACGAGCAACTCTTCGACGAGCCTTTGCGCAAAGAGTTTTCAGCACTCGGCAAGTACCTGAACGAAGAGGGTTCGGTGTGCGTTCTGGCGCAAAAAGGCGTGAGTGGGCTGGTGTCAGAGTACGGGATGAGCGTTCAGCAGGCTCGCGCTTTTCAAGAACGAATCAACGGTCTGGCGACGCAGGTTGTACGTCGGTTCATCGAGTACCGGCTGGCCGATGAAGAAGCACCGGTGCAAGCGTATGCAGGGCTCAACAGTGGTCCGAACTATTCACTGTTGTTCAAACCAAATTTCGAAGAAATGTGCCCACCCAGTGCAATTGAAGCGATTCATTCGCCCGCAGCTTATCTGGTGTGTTTGATGCATTGGGCGCTGTATCGGCTGGGGAGTGCGGATAATACGAAGTTACCCCTGACAGGACGGCGCCCCGACCTGGAGGCGCTGTCGGTTGACACTCTGA
This sequence comes from Pseudomonas sp. BF-B-26, assembly GCF_019956495.1. NCBI lineage: Bacteria > Pseudomonadati > Pseudomonadota > Gammaproteobacteria > Pseudomonadales > Pseudomonadaceae > Pseudomonas > Pseudomonas sp. BF-B-26. The sequence continues at coordinate 120,473 of NZ_JAHBDP010000091.1, forward strand.
CGGTCAATGGCACGGTGTCTTCGGTGGAGGTCATTACACGCGTAATGGAAACCTTCATCGAGAACATGAGCGGCACGACGCAGAACATAGACAAGGACTTGAGCGAACGCTTTTTCCCCAATGCATTGCCGTTTCACACCCCTTGGGAAACGCTCGATTATGTGACACGGCGATGCGACGAGTCGGTCGGCAGTGTCGTGCGCCTGTGTGATCCGTCGTTTCCGTATTTCATTCGCCCACTACCTTGGGGTGCCAAGTATGACAAGTCATTCATCCAGGCCGCGAGACTTAGTCCTGCGCAGCGGAAAATACTGACCGAGACGCCACGCGAACCGGGGGATTTTTATCAGCGCTACTTTGGGCTGCAGGCGCCGTTGGGAGGCGACCTCAGGCAAGTGAAAGTGTTCAACGAGCGAACGAAGCTGGACTATGAGCGCCTGGAAGCGTTGTTGTCGATTGAGGGATTTTCGATCGGTTTGTCTGAGAATGTGTCAGGCCCCGGTTCTGTGGATACATTTGTACTGCCTGTATCGGGGGTGCATGCCGGATCGGTCTTCATTCATAAGGGGCTCAATCCCCCTATATCCATTGTGTATGAAACCAGTGAGTCTGAGATTTTCAATTACTTCCGGAACCTTAGCCACGACCGTTTCGACCGCATAAACCGAAAACTGCGCCTGGACGCCTGGCTGCAATTACCCAGCCACGAAGTCGATGCAGTGATCGTCGCAGCCATGAACGCTGAAGAGAGATCGAACGCTGAAGATAAATCGGTTTCTGATCCAACGTACGAGATGACGGCCAACACCATTCGGACACTGGGTCTGTTCCAGGAATTACGCGAGCAGTTTGCCTGCACGTCCGAGGATTTTGCGGCGTTTGTCGGGGTAATCTCGATCTTCGGTCGGGGCACTGAAAAGGCTCAGTTCGATCGCATTTTCAACGAGGGCGGGAGTCTCCTGAACCCTTTCAAAATCGACGATGTCGGGTTTCCGATTATCCCGGTAACCAACGCGGACTGGGTCACGGTCCACCAGTTACGCAAGGGGCTGAGCATCGACCTGGAGACCTATTTCTGCCTTGCGTATTTTGTGGCCAATGCCCATGGAGTCTCAGAGCTTGCGCGCAGTTTGCCGATAGTTTCCAGTTTCTATCGAATGGCCAGGTTACCGCGCCTGCTGGGGATTACGCCCATCCAGGCCGTCCTGCTGCTTGCCATTCTCGGCGGCGAAGATTGGGTTACTCGGCTGGCCGGCACCCCCCGGACTAACACCAATCGAAGTGAAACAACACCGGATGCACTCACTGTGATCCACGGCCTCATGGACTGTGTTCGTTGGTGTCGCGACGCCGAGTTGCCGGTGCATTGGGTCATCAAGCAGGTGACGCCCATCGTGGAGCCGGCACAACCGACAGACGCGCAACTTGGCTTGTTTACCCAATTGCAAGTCCAGCTCCTGCCCGTGTTGTTTACCGAGCAAGCACTGATCATGGTGGGTGTACCGACCCTGTCGAATAATCGCCAATGGCTGGACGTGTTGCGGGCGCTGGTGGATGAACACGGGCTGATCGTTCACTTCACCGAAACGCCGGAACAATCGTATGAGTCCTATGCCCGGGAAATGATCGATCGAGCCGTGGCAGCCGCTATTGGTGGTATCGACGACGACGCGCGACTGATCATCGTCGAGAAAATCCTCGCGGTGATGCTGCGCAGCGAGGCCGGCCAGCGCAATGTCGTGCAAGCAAGCCTGGGCGCGCATGCCGGGCTTACCTCGGAACGGGTCCTGCCAGTGCTGACATGGTCCGGTTCTACGGTGTACGGCGTACTGTCCGAGGTGCTTAATCGTTTGCCAGCCGCCGCAGACAGTGCCACTCGCCGGCAGGCCGCCGAGGCGCCGGGCGATCCGTTCCTGAGTGTGCTGGCCGAGTTTTCGCGACGCAGTAACGTGGCCACGACGCTGCAACTGAGTGCGGGTTTCCTCGTGCATTTCACGCAGGTGGGTTACCAATGGTTCGGGTTGAAGACAGTGCAGGAGTTCACCCTCTCGACCCTTTATTACCTCACGGTTTACAAGCGTGCGGTCAAGTTGACCGGTCAGCCGGAGGAAAAACTGCTCGAATACCTGAAGCGCGTCAACGCTTTGCCCGACCCCCTTGCCGGCGACGGGAAAGAGTTGGTTAAGGAACGGGCGGCGAAAATGCTGGCGGAGCTTTTGGCCTGGAGTGTCCGGGAAGTGCGCGCCTGCGCGGTCCACGCGAATGAGTCCGAAGGTTTTATCCGCACATTGGTGCAGCTTGATGTGCTGACCCGTATTCGAGCGTTCGCGCAGCGAAGTGGACTGGACGCCGAAACCATTCTGGACGTGGCGAATGTGGGCCCGGATAGCGTCTTCGATGATTACGAATCCGTTGCGGATCGAGTCAGTGCCAATTTGTCCGAAAGCGCCGACCCGACTCTGGCCGATGACGTCGAAGCGATAGGTCAGGATGTGCACGTCACATGCGAGGTGTCCCCATCACAGTTGGTGGCGAACCATCCTACGCAATTTGCCACTTACACCGTGACGGTAAAAAACCGTGCGGACGTGGGGCAGAGATTCGTCAATGTTCATTGGCGCTGCGAGCTGGGTCGATTTGAGTCGCCAATGGTTACCACCAACAATGAGGGAGTCGCCACGGCGAGATTTTACCCCGGCCCGCTGATGGGCACGGCTGTTCCATCGTTGGAGCTGGACCTGGGCAAAAAACGCGTCGCGCCGGAAGTCGAGATCGGTCCGGATCGCGAGTCGCTGGACCTTGATACGGACAACCCTTTTCCGGAGCCTCCCGGCCCTGTGCTGCTCGGGACACTGGTTACCTTCAGAGCGACGGTGCTCGACCGGTATGGGAACCGCTTTGTGGGTGAGCAGGTGGCGTGGACAATTGAGCCCTTGCGTCAAATCCCCATCAATACTCTGACCAACAGCAAGGGTGTCGCTGAACTGACGTTCACCAGTGACGAAGAGGCGCAGGTGAAGGTCAAGGCTTTGGTGGGCGAAAACTCCCTCGTATTTCGAACCATCAAATTCGTTAAAGAACTTCCTTAACCCGGATGAGTTCGCTGGCTTGCGCCATGGCGAGGGGCAGGGCGAGCCGTGAAAACTTAACACTGACAGGAGACGGTGATGGCCAAGCAATCGTTCGGTGAACTGGCGGCTTTGCGGCGCAATGCGTTGATTGACCTCTGTTTGAATGCGAAACATACCCAGGAAGAATTTCCTTTTCCGATGGGTCTGCAAACGGCTGATGATTTGTTCGCATGGTTACGCTCAGATCCTCTGGACAGCGAGCAGGTCAATACCTCTTGGGTGGCGGAAGCCGTGAGCTGCCTGCAGCAGTACATCCATGCGGTTTATCAAAAGCTCGAGCCGGGTTACAGCGACCGCAAATTTGACCCGGATGATCTGCAAGAGTGGGATATCGCCAGCAGCTACGGCCCCTGGTCGGCGAGCCAATTGCTCAAGTGCACACCGGAAGATTACATCACGCCTTTTGTGCGCATTCGCAAAAGCAGTTTGTTCAAGGCCCTTGAAGGTCATCTGAATCAGGCCCGCCTGACCGCAGACTCAGTGCAGCAAGGGGTGCAAGAGTACCTGCGCACCTTTGAGGAAACCTGCAACTTGAATGTTCTCACCTGTTATATGGACGGCTCCAACCCGCTGAAGAGCGATTACTACTTCGTTGGCAGGGAGCGTATCGAGCCCTATCGTTATTTTTGGCGCAAAGCCGCCATAGAGCTTGCCGCCAACTCTGTCGCGGTTAACCCCACGGCGTGGGGAGAGTGGCAGCAGGCGGACATCCCCACCGACGATAGCGTGCTGGACAGCCGACTGGTGTTCTGGGAAGGGCGTTTGTGCATGGTTTGGGCCGAATGGCGCACTGGGCTGTTTGACAGGTCTGCGGGCAGGGGTTTGCTCAAGCCTTATGAACTGGAAATCAAAGTGGCGTTTATTGCGTTGAATGGACGTTGGTCACCTCCCATCCGGTTGCACCTGTCTCAGTTGGACAAGGACGTATCAAAGGACTGTCGGTTGGTGGCGGTGGTCTTGCGAAATGAACAGGACACTCAATACCCTGAGGGCCGGTTGGCTGTGCATCTCACCAATGGTACGGCAGGCGCGACGGCGAAGTCGGACAGTTCCGTTGCGATCTACGAAACCCGTGATCCGCTGATGCGCAAACTGCCGGACGAAGGGCCTGTCATGGATTATCTGGCCAATGTGTTGTTTGCCGAGCCTCTCAGCGTACAGAAAAGGGTAGCACCAGGCGATTTTCCTTCTCTTTCCAGCTCCACCGCCACAGATGAATTCGCCGATTATCTTGGCATCAAGGCTTACATCGTTGCTGACGGTTCTGGCTACAAATTGCGTGTTCAGGGGCATTGTGCACTTAAGGAACCTGGCGAAACAGGGGCCGAGAAGGAATTCACGCTGAAGGTGGAATACTCGGGAGATAACGGATCTTCCATCACCGGAAGCTACTCCCTCAACGGAGGTTGGTCGACTCCATGGCTAGAAGTAAACAGGCCTTCGTTTGCAAATTTCACGATTACTTGCACACTAAAAAAAGGTGATGACGGGAAAACCGTTGTTTTGACGGTCCCTACTTCACTGCCTGCGCAGGGGCCCTTGCCAAGCATTCATAAACCCCTTGCAGGTGCGACGGATAAAGGCGCTCAGTTTCTGGCATTCAACCAACCGGACACAGTACTCGAGCTCAAGTACGTTCGGTTGAACACGCTGATCGGCGCCGACCTGGTGTTTCGCTCCAATGTATCAATGGGGGCAGTGCTCGACTGGTCGACCCAGTTCCCGAATGAGCCAACGCTTCCAGAATTGACTGAACCGAACGGCCCGTTCGACAGCAGCAACGGTGTGTATTTCTGGGAGCTGTTCTTCCATTTGCCGCACTTGGTGGCGTGTCGCTTGCGTGACGAGAATCGTTTTCTCGAGGCCCAGCAGTGGTTGCATTACCTGTTCGACCCTCAGGCGCCCGCCAAGGCGGTCGATGGCAGTATCGGTGCGCAGCTTGCTTACTGGCGATGCCGGCCGTTGGCGGTGAAACAGGCCAGGATCGAGTACGAAGCCTTTGCGCCAACCGACCCGGACGCGATTGCCTACTCGTCGCCCCGGCATTATCAAATCGTGATCTTCCTCGACTATGTGAACAACATCATTGCGTGGGGCGACTGGCTGTACCGCCAACTGACGCGCGACAGCCTTGTAGCGGCCAAGTTGCAATACGTGCGGGCCCTGAACTTGATGGGCCGAGTGTCTGACAGTCGAACCCGCTACGAATGGTCACCCCAAGCACTGAAGGATCTGGTGGCGGAGCTCGAAACCCGATCGGCACTGGCTGACTTTGAAAAAACACTGTCACTGGAGCCCGACCAGTTGCCCGTCACGACTGCCCAATTCGTGCATCCCGGGGTATACGGCACGACATCCTTCAAGTTGCCGGTGAGCTCGCGGTTGCTCGAGTCCTATGACCTGCCGGCCAAACGTATCTATAACCTGCGACATAACCTGACTATTGACGGCAAGGCTTTGTCGATGCCGTTGTTCACCGCTATGGACCCAGGAGCATTGTTGAACCATCTGGCGGCTGGCGGTACGGGAGCCGTACGACCGATGGGCGGCCAATTGCGGGTGCCGGCGTTTCGCTGGCGAGTATTGTTTGAAGTGGCAATGCGTTCGGTGCAATTGCTACAGGAGTTTGGCAACGAGGTGCTCCGCTTGATCGAGCAACAGGATCGTGTCGAGCAGGAGGAAATGCAGCAGCGGCATCTGACCGAACTGGGCGATTTTGCCCGTCAGGTGCAAGAAGAATCCCTTGCCCAACAGCGCGCCAGCCTGATTGCATTGCAGCGCAGTCGGATAATGGTCGAGGAGCGTCAACTACATTTCAAACAGCTGTATGAGGGGGGGATCTCCGAAGACGAGTATGAAGTCATGACGTTGCTCGATGTGTCAATCGTTCTGGCGAGCGGCTCTACCGGATTCAGGACCGCAGCGAGCATCCTTGACGCGATTCCCAACATTTTTGGGGTTGCAAGCGGCGGCCATAGGCCGGGAGGTGTGCCCGAGGCTGTAGCTTTGGGCTTCCAGATTGCAGCAGATGGCGTACGCCATGCCGCCGATAAAATGGCGACGTCCGAAAGCTATCGTCGTCGCGAGCAGGAGTGGGAGCTGGCACGGGCCCAGGCCAGCGCCGAAATAAACGCGATCGATGCTCAAATCACTGCTCAGGAGCGAGCCATCGATTCGGCCCAGGCCAGTCTGGATCAAACCCTCAAGGCCAACGCTCAGGCGCTGAGCCTCTTCGATTTCCTGAAAAAACGGGCCACCAACCTGGAGCTGTATCGCTGGTTGATCGGCCAAATGAAGACCTTGCACTTTCAGGCCTACGACGCTGCTGTGGCGTTGTGCCTGAGCGCACAGGGGGCGCTCCAGGCAGAAACGTGTGAGTTCACGTCAAGCATCATCCGGCCAGATGTCTGGCTCGATCAGCGTCACGGTTTGACGGCCGGCTCCTCATTGCAGGCGGATCTGTTACGGATGGAGTCTGATTATCTGCGGCGCTATGAGCGACGCCAGGAACTGGTCAAGACAATCTCCCTGCGCCAGTTGTTCGATGACCCCACCAGCAGGCAAACGGGTTTTGAATCTTGGCTTGACGCGTTCGCTAATTTGAGAAAAGAAGGCATCCTGAATTTCGAGCTGCGCCAGTTACTGTTCGATCGTGACTACCCGGACCACTACTGTCGGCAGATCAGTTCCGTCGAAGTCACGCTGCCGGTGCTCAAATCCGCTTACGAGGATGCCAGGGCCACGCTGTTGCAGGTGGGCAGCTTCACGGCCACGCAACCGTCGTACGAATCGCTGGCGTACTTGCACGGTCCTCGCGACGGGGTAGCGCCTGCGGATGTGCTGATCAACTTGAGCAGCGGCCAGCAAGTCGCCTTGTCTGTCGGGCTGGACGACAACGGCATGGCTGTCTTCAAGCCCGATGAAGGCTTGCTCAATCCATTCGAGAACACCGGCGCGGTTTCCCGATGGAAACTGACTTTTCCCTGGCACTTGCGAACCCAGCAGGCCGCCATGCTGGCATCGATGACAGACATCGTGATCAAGGTCCGTTACACAGCCAAAGTAGGCGACGCTGCGTTTGCCAAAAAAGTCCAGGAGTGGGTAATCCAGGCCGATCCGAAGCTCGAGCCGGAGGTGGAGCCATCATGAAGACGCGGCCAAACAACACGAACAGTAACCTGGTGCTCAATGGGTATTTTGAAAAGTCCTACTATAACTGGGAGAGCCTCAACAACCCGGCCGGCTTCTCGGTGGAGGGAGCTACTTGGGAAGGAAATCCCATCTACTATGCGCAACTCAAGAACGAGGCATCGATTTTTCAAACGCTGGAAGTTGAAGTCGAGCCTGCAGAGGGCGCACGTTACCACCTCGGTTTCCTATACAAAAACACGCACAAGACAGCGCTGGGCAGAGTGCTGATCGGCAAAAAAGGTGCTGAGGATAAAGATAAGCTGAGCATCGACTTGCTCCCCACTGGAGGGGCCAGCGACGCGGATCCCTTGGAGCTCGATTTGCATCAAGGGGGGGCGTATGTGCCGCTTGAGTTAGACCTTCATAAGGGCGACGACCTTGACGTTACCCTGATCAGTCCGAAGAGAACGTCGAGCGACGCTTCCATTGCGGACATACGAATCACCCGCATTGAACTTCATGTTGAACTGCTGCCGCTGCAATTGCTGAAGTTGGTCAATGACACTCAGCGGATAGATCCTGACCAGGTGCTGTATCTGTGTCTGGGAGCTACACAGGAACAACGTCATGAATTGAGTTTTGAAGTCCATTCCGACAGCGATTGGGTGGACACCGACACTGCCTTATGGGCCGATGACAACCCGCAGGAAGCGATGATTACATCGCCTGAATTGGGGATCAACCAGCGGATCGAATTGCCATGGTTGCTTGATTGTCCTGAGCTGGAGGGGGAGGCCCCTTATCTGTTCGAATTAAATATCTACAGCAAGTACACCGCCGATCCTTATCCGATTGCGGTATCGCTGGGGCACCATCGGTTGAAGTTGAACGTACTCAAGCGTGCCACTTTTTGGCCGGTTCTGGAATATGGCCAGACAGTGCCGCTGGAGGTCCAGGTGTTGTCGCACTACACCGGCAAGCCGGTTTCGGGTGTGAAGGTTACCTGGCGCCTGGGTGAAGACGATCTGCATGTCGCCCTCTCCGATGGCGAGGGGAAAGCGGTTTTCGACTACACACCCGACAGTGATGGGTTACAGATAATTAAAGTATCGGTGCCGAGTCCTTACTACCAAGACCTTGCAGTCCAGGAATTGCTTGAAGTCCGTGTACTGAAGGACGATCCATTGAAGACGGTGCAGGTCCAGTTTGAGGGTGGCGAAGCCGCTGTCTGGGGCGAAAAAACCGGCTATCCCGACCGTGGCACGACCTACCCGGTTACCTTGATCATTCCAGCGGATAGCCCGTTATCAGACACTCAGATTGCCGTGGAATGGCGCGAGGGTGGGTACGGACCTGAAGACCTGGAGATTACTTCAGTGCCTGACTTTGGCGAGCCGAGGGATGTCACGGGCACCGAACTTGAATGGACGCTTGAATGCGGCGATGTGCTTGACGCGCCATTCGGTCTGTTTCTCTCAAGTCCAATGCTCTTGCACGACTCGCGTGATAATGCAATGTCGCTGGCATACAACAACCTCAAGATTGGCGAAGTGCGGGAGGCCAACAAGTCACCGGCGGTGGATGAAGGCGATAGCGTGTACTGCATGGTGCAGGTACTGACACTTAACAATAAACCGGCACTCAATGTTCAGGTGGAGTGGATCTGGCCCCATGGCAGCTTCACCACTTACACCGGCATCGATGGCTGGTCCAGTGCCTTCGATAAACCGGCTGAGGCTGACCCGTACGAGATGGTGGCACATATCAAAGTACGGGAAGATGCCACCCCTCTGATGCGTCCATTCCCGATCGTTGCGTTGACCACCAGCGAGTGGAAAGACGACATTGATTTCTTTTTTGATACCAAGCCTATCGTGAGCCAAGGGGCGGGCATTTTGTGCTGGCGCGGCAAACCCCATACCTTTGGTATTGCCCCGAAACGCTCGGACAGCCCGTTCATTGGCCAAATGATTACCCTGAATTGGCGGAAGGGCGTCGACCCGGACCTGGGTCTGGTTTTCGAACCACCCCTGGGGAGTCCTGTTTTACTGACCAACGAGGGTTTGCAATGGACAATCAGCTCCGGCAACGAACGTAGCGGCATTTTTGAGCTGGAGGTTGAAAGCGCCTATTTGCAGCGCAAGCGGGAACTGACAGGCCGTTTGATGGCTGAGAATTTCGATGATGAAGTGACGCTGGTGTTTGATCAAATGCCTTCGCCGATCGGTCGCAGCCCTCTATATCCTTGCATCGGTGCGATTCACCTGTTGACCCTGTTACCCAATGCATTCAGTCCGTTGCAGGGGATTGAAATGTTTTGGAGTTCAATCACTGAGCCATTGCCGCAAAAGATAGAGATTACTCCAAACACTCAAACGCCCGCACTTGTCACGGCAGGCGGCGTGCGATACGCGTTTGACTGTTCAAAAAGTTCGGGAAAGGCACATTTCAAGCTTCAGTTCCATCCGTACTCGATTTCTTCCTATGAGTCTTCTGAGCAGCTTTACCAGCTGGATCACAACAAACTCAAGGTGGGTGCTGTGCGTCACGCAGCAATTGACCCCGTGTTGAGTAAAGGTGAGCACGCCTGGCTAGAGGTTCAGTTCCTGTCATGGTTCACCGGCTTGCCGGCTTCGGGAATGCCTGTGCAGTGGCGCGATTCGACATCCCGACAAATGCAGTCCGAGACTGATGCGGATGGATGGGCTGGTCATGACTATGACGCGAAGGTGCCTGGATTAAATCGTGTCGACGCGCGGGTCGTGAATCCATATGACGGCACTTTCGCCAATGAGATCTGTGAGGTCTTTGCTCTGGATCACGATCCCTGGCTGGACCTTGACGTTCAGTCGGAGGACAACTCTACCGTTCGTAAATGGGCAGAGACGACGTTCTTCCCCCGACGAAACAGTCAGTTCGATTTTGTTGTATCGGCGAACGCGGACAGCTATTTGCATGGTCAGCACCTGGCCCTTGGACTGACGGGAACCGGGCCAAGTGAACTGGCTTTGACAATGAGCCCGGTCACGTTCGGGCAATGGCGGCCGTTGCAGGATGAACTGCCCTTCACGCTGATTGCCGGTGACGAGAAGGACGGAGGCTTTTCCTTCCGGCTCGCAGCCTCGCGACTGCTGGCGCTGTCGCCTCTTAATGCGGTGTCACTGGGGGGCAGTTCGAGAGTCATAAAAATGTCCGCCATCAACAGCCGTTTCGAGTTTATTGACTGGGGCTCAGAGTTTGAGGCACAGGTGATGATTGTATCTGCTTTGTCAGGCAAGCCGATGGTTGGAATTGCCGTTGTCTGGGAAGGTTCGGAGCTGGAGCCGGTGTCTGTCAGGACCAATTTTTATGGAGTGGCGAAAATTCGCTTTACTCCAACCACTCCGGGAGCGGGCGAACTGACCGCGACGGTGGGCGAGGAACTTCACTCGGTGTCGGTTTCTTTGCCGTATTTCTTGAACCATCCACGGGAAATACAGGCGCTTTCCAGTCCGAATCCAATTGCTCCCATAGGGACTCTGGTTTCAGCGGTCGTTACTGTAGTTTCGGCCATGACAGGTGAGCCTTTGCAAGATGTTGAGGTGATGTGGGATTACCCAATCATCACACTTCTTCCGTCGCGCACGGATGACAAAGGGATCGCCCGGGTGTCGTTCAGGTTGCCAGGTGTAAGACGGGGGCGTTTAGCCGCTACCGTGCGGGGTGGATATGGTGGTTGGGATGCAAAGCATATTGTATTTGAGTTGGTTCCAACTTCTTCCACGAGTAAAGGGGAAGTTTGATAGTTGCCAGGAGATTTTCGAACCACCGTACAATAATGATGAGGCAGTTTGGTTGGCTACAATTATTTATGACAATAACGGGTGATGCTGAATATCCAAGCATTAAGGCTGCTGCGACGAGAGCAGGTGCCGAAGGGAATGCCCGGGTACCACGTGATTAACACTTCTAGAGTGAAGTTGGCGTTTTAATGTGAGCAGCGGGCATAAAAATCATTGTTAGTAAAGCGTGGATAAGAACAGACGCCGGCTATCAGTAGGGTTGTGCGGGCTGTCGTGCCGGTTGTGGATATCGAACAGGAGGTTATCCAGTGAGCACTGAATCTAAACAAATCAATTTTTCTACCTGGTATCAGGAATTCATGCCGTACGTAAATGGCCAGAGGATAAGGTGGGACGACCTGGATCTGAAATTATTTGCAGGAGGAGTTTGCGAGCTGAAGCTGGACTATGAATACAGTTGGCTGATTGGCGATCCGGATGCCCAGATTGCGCTGGAGTACCAACCTGGCAACGAGGGACAAGGCCTGGTTTTTGACCCACCTTTGGGGCAGTTGGTTGAAATGGCGGAAGGAACCACTTCTTTAAGTTGGACTATCAAAGCGACTGCGGCGTCTAGCGGATCTTTTGCATTGCAATTTGCCATGCCTCAACTTGTTGAAGTGCCGAAGTCACCGCCGGTGCCGGGCGCAATATTAGATTTTGCGCAGGAGTTGGAGGCTAAGTTCGACGAGTTTCCGGTGCCCTTCGGAGCGAATGCCTATCCCTGCCATGGGGCAAAGCACACGTTTACGGTACTGCCAAAACCTGGCAGCCAATGGCTGAACAAAAAAATCAGGCTGTTAATGCGTGGGGAAAATCTCGGCGTGGTGGTCAGCCCGTCACTGGAGAGCGAGCAGTTGCTGACGCCGGAAGGGGTGATGTGGGAACTGGATTGTCTGGGCACTACCCAGAAGGGAAGTTTTTCCTTGCAAGTGATGTTGGTGGAGTTTGAGGGAAATATTCCGCCATTGAATATGTTGTTGGCACATAATTTAGTAACGGCTGAACATTGGATAACTGGGCCACATTGGGCCTTTCCAGATTTGGAGTATTATTTGTGGCATGTTCGTGCCACCTCCGTATTTTTGAAGACCCTTGCACCTGGCGTTGCAACAATGTACGAAAATGGCACTCCGTCTAATTCCGTTACTGGTAAGAATGGTGAGGACAGTTCACGTGTTAGCTGTTTGAAGATTATCAATCGATACGACGGAAGTGTTGTCTGAATTCGCTTGTTGTTTCACTGAATAAATTGCCTTGCACGCAGTTATCTGGTTTTAGGGTGACGCGCAACACTATAGTTTAAACGGGGCGAATCCAAAAGCGCCGACGCTCAATCACTATGATGGAAGCCGGTTGTGGATATCGAACGGGAGGTTACCCAGTGAGCACTGAATCTAAACAAATCCATTTTTCTACCTGGCATCAGGAATTCATGCCATACGTAAATGGCCAGAGGGTAAGGTGGGATGACCTAGATCTGGAATTATTAGCAGGAGAAGTTTGCGAGCTGAAACTGGACTATGAATACAGTTGGTTGATTGGCGATCCGGATGCCCATATTGCGCTGGAGTATCAACCTGGCAAAGAGGGACAAGGCCTGGTTTTTGACCCACCTTTGGGGCAGTTGGCTGAAATGGCGAAGGGAACCACTTCTTTGAGTTGGACTATCAAAGCGGATGGGGCAGTTTGTGGATCTTTTGTATTGCAATTTGCCATACCTAAAATTGTTGAAATGTCGAAGTCACCGCCGGTAAATTTTGGAATGTCAAATTGGGAGCAGGAACTGGAGATCAAGTTCGACGAATTTTCGGTGTCGTTCGGAGCGAGTGTCTATCCCTGCCATGGTGCACAGCACACGCTCACGGTACTGCCTAACCCTTGCAGCTGGTTGCTGAACAAAAAGATCAGGCTGTTAATGGGTGGGGAAAATCTCGGCGTGGTGGTCAAACCTTCATTGGCAAACGAGCAGTTGCTGACGCAGGAAGGGGCGACGTGGGAACTGAATTGTCTGAACACTACCCAGAATGGAAGTTTTTCTTTGCAGGTGATGTTGGAGTCTGGGGAAAAGACATCGCCATTAACAATGTCGTTGGCGCATAACTTGGTGACTGCTCAACATTGGAGCGAGCCAGCCGAGAGTTTTCCAGGATACCCGCGAACATTGCATGGAATTCGTTCGTCCTCCTCGTTTTTGAAAGTGCCAGTAAGTGGCGTTCCAGTCAGCCAACAAGTGGGCAGCGATACTTCTCGCAGCAGCACTGACGTAAACGGTGAGGTTACGGTAAATGTGGACGCGGATGTTTATGTCAAAATGTGGATCGTCAACCGGTACGACGAAAGCGTTGTTTGATGTTCGTTTCTGAGTTCTCGCAATCAATGCCTTTTATCGATGAAAAAAGGCATTGAATGCGAGCCGTTATTAGCCTCCGGCCTTCTTCCATTCCAAATACTTCGTTACTAATGCCGCCCCCAACTCCCCGGGCCGAGCATCCGCCACCGACACTCCATGAGCACTCAACCGATCATGGAGTTCGGCCCGTTCATTCAAGTAATCCACAGTCCCGCAATAGGCCAGCGCTTCGGGCAAGGTTTTCACGGGGTCGTGGTGTAACCGGTCGAGGATGTCTTCGCGCAAACTGGCCACCAGTACCCGATGCTGCTTGCCCAGACGTTTGACGGCGTTGAGCAGTTCTTCATCATCTTCATCCCGCAAGTTAGTCACCAGCACCACCAACGCCCGGCGTTTTTGTCGGGCCAGCAGTTGGTTGGCGGCGGCCTGATAATCGGCTGGGCGCTGGGTGCTGTTGAGGTCATAGACAGCGTTGAGCAAGACCTTGAGTTGCTCGGTGCCTTTGACCGGCGCAAGGTAATGCGGTCGGTCACTGGCGAAGGTGCTCAGGCCTACCGCATCGCCTTGGCGCAGGGCGACGTAGCTGAGCAGCAGGCAGGCATTGAGGGCATGGTCGAAGTGCGACAGTTCATCATCCTGGCTGCGCATGCGTCGGCCGCAGTCGAGCATGAAGATGATCTGCTGGTCGCGCTCGTCCTGATATTCGCGGGCAATTGGAGTGCGCTGGCGGGCGGTGGCTTTCCAGTCGATCTGGCGCAGGCTGTCGCCCTCGCGAAATTCACGCAGTTGATGAAATTCCAGACCCAGGCCGCGACGCTGGCGTTGGCGTACGCCGAGTTGGCTGAGCCAGTTGTCCACCGCCAATAATTGGCCGCCGTAGAGGCGGGCGAAGTCGGGGTAGACGCGGGCGTTATCGGTCACGCTGAGCAGGCGTTTGTCAGACCACAGGCCCAATGGGCTCGGCAGGTTGATTTCGCAGTGTTCGAAGGTGAAATGACCGCGTTTTAGCGGGCGCAGCCGATAGCCGATCTGGCTGTGCTGGCCGGGTTGCAGTTCGACCGACAGGGGCAGGTTTTCGAAGCTCAGGCCGTGCGGCACATGGTCGAAAATCTGTATGTTCAGTGGTTGGGCAAAATCATGCTCGACCTCCAGTCGCACTTCACCCCAACGGCCGAGTGCAAGGCTGCCGGGCATTTGTCGGTGGAGTCGGAGCGAGGGCAGTCGTTTGAGACGGACGGCGTCGAGTATCGCCAGGGCCAGCAGTGCCAATAACAATCCCCAGTGGATCGACAACAGGCTTGATGGAACCTCGATGTCCAATGCCCGCAATGTGCCCAGCACGATGCCGATGGCCAGCAATACTGCCAGCCAGATCAGCAGCAGGCGCGAGGGTTTCACAGGCGTGGCGCCGGCACTTGATCGAGCAGTTGCTTGAGCACTTGATCGACCTCCAGACCTTCGATGTCCAGCTCCGGGGCAATGCGCACCCGGTGGCGCAGTACCGACAGCGCGCAGCCCTTGATGTCATCGGGAATCACAAATTCGCCGCCACGCAACAAGGCGCGGGCGCGGGCGCAACGTACCAGCGCGATGGACGCCCGAGGCCCGGCGCCGAGGGTCAAGCCCGGCCATGTGCGGGTGGTGCGGGCCAGGCGCACGGCGTAATCGAGCACCTGATCGTCCAGCGGCAGATCACTGGCAATGCGCTGCAAGGCCAGCACATCCTTGGCTTGCAGGACGGTGCGCAACGGCTGCACATCGAGCATGTCGGCACGGGTCGAGCGGCTGACCTGGCGCACCATGTTCAGCTCCTGATCGGCGTCGGGGTAGTCCATGCGTACCTTGAGCATGAAGCGATCGAGCTCGGCTTCCGGCAACGGGTAAGTGCCTTCCTGTTCGATGGGGTTTTGCGTGGCGAGCACCATGAACGGTTGCGCGATCGGCAGGGCGCGACCTTCGAGGGTGACTTGGCGTTCCTGCATGGCTTCGAGCAGTGCGGCCTGGGTTTTCGCCGGGGCGCGGTTGATCTCGTCGGCCAGCAACAGGTTGGTGAACAACGGCCCTTTGCGCAGTTTGAATTGCTCGGTTTGCAGGTCGTACACCGCATGCCCGGTGACATCGCTGGGCATCAGGTCCGGGGTGAACTGGATGCGCGCGAATTCACCGCCGAAGCAGCGGGCGAGGGCGCGTACCAACAACGTCTTGCCCAACCCCGGCACGCCTTCGAGCAGCACATGGCCGCCAGCGATCAGGGCGGTGAGCACATCGTCGATCACGCTGTTCTGGCCGATCACGGCTTTTTGCAGTTCAGTTCTTACCGCCTGGGCCAACTGGCTGGCGCGCTGGCGTTGCTGCGCAGCGTGGTTCAGTGTGCCGGGCTCGATCTCACTCATAAGGCATTCCTCAAGGTTTGCAGGTGGGCGACCTGACGGCTGAATTCAGCGCTGGACAGCCGCTGCTTCGGTCGCGGGCTCATGGCCTGGCTGATAGCGCGTGTGGGTTGGCCGGTCAGGCGTGCGAGCACCAGCCATTGTTCGGCAACGCCGAGTTGTTCGAAACCGGGATGACGGCGCCGCACACGACGCAAGATGTCGTGCTGCAAGGCGTGCAACAGGTGCTGCTGACCGTTGCGGCGCAACATGAAATCGGCGCTGGCGCGCAGGTGTTCCTGAAGTTGACGGCGGGCCCTGGGGGCAGGTTCCAGCAGCGGACCCTGGCGCACGCCGACGTGCCAGAAGCCAAGGCCGATCAGGGCAAAAAGGGCGACCAGTGCTTGAGGGAAATAGCGCAGGAGCAAGGTCAGCAGACTGTCGTGATCGGTGTTGAACAGCAGGGTCACGTTCGTGTCCGCGGTCAGGTACCAGAGCAGCCAGGCGTTGTCGTACTGGTCTATGGTCGGGGTTTTCCACAGGTCGGCGTCGGTGACCACGATGATCGAACCGAGCCCGTGATTGAGCTGCATCATGTGCGTGGCCTTGCCGCTGTTGGCCCAGGCTTGCGCGAGGTTTTTCGGGTCTTCGAGATGGAACGCGGTATCGAAACCGGCGTAGGCCGGCGCGTTTTCGTCTTCCAGATACAACTTGGTCAGCTTGGGGTAAGGATCGTCGTCGATAGCGGGCGGCGGGTCCTTGAGGTCCTTGCTCAGCGACTGGTGCAGTTGCACCCGGTCGAGCAACAGGTCGTTGCTTTGGCCTGTCTGTTCATCCCACAGCGACTGGGCAACAAACAAAAGTCGCCCGCCGGCCCGGGTCCAGTTCAACAGCTGATCGACCTGGCGCGGAGTCATGTTGTCGCGGTCTCCGAGCAATAACAGGCTGTGCTGATGCGGCTCCAGGGTGGGCAGAATGTCGAGGCTGTTGGCGTGGTTCACCGACAAGCCCTGTTTGCGCAGGAAATGCTCGGCGGCGAGATAGGGGTTGGCTTGGGCTTCGGGCGAGGGGCCGTGATCGATGTCTGCCTGATAGGGCGTCGCCTTGACGTACAGATAAACACTCAGCGCGATCAATAGCACGGCGATGAACACGCCGATCGCCAGCCCGCGTTGCCGGTTCAACGCGACGCTCCCGGGCCGAACAGGGCTCGCCAGCCGTCACAGAGTTCCTGTTGCAAATGCGCGGGAGGCAGGCGATGCCCGTAGGCCATGTTCTGCCAGTGCCCGGTCAGGCTTTTACTGAAGGCCAGCAAGGCAGGTTGGTGCAGGTGCTCGATGCGCTCCAGGACCTGGCCTTCGGTGTCGGCGGGTTTGAGCAACAGGTTGAAGTCGTGCAGCAAGTGGCTGAGCAGACCGCGATAGAGCAATCCGAGGGCCTCGCGAGGGTGGGTTTGCCAGAGGCGTTCGGCGCTGGCGGCGATGTCGGCGGGCAGGGTTTCGCGGTTGAGGTCCAGGCCGAAAGCCTGTTGCGGTAACGGCCGCGTGACTTTGCTGTTCAAGGCCGGTCGACGCCTGACGAAGGCTTGCATCCAGTCACGGTAATGCCAGATCAATAAACCGATGGCACCGATCACGACACCCCACAACACCACTTCAATCAGGGTGGCCGCTGCGCCGAAGCGTTGGTTGTCCAGAAGCTTGAGCAGCGCCTCCAGCCATTCGGTTGTTGGTTCATCGTCCGCCTTGTCGGTGGCGGGTTGGTCCTCGCCAAAACGATAGCGCGTGACCGATTCCTTATTCTTGAACGGAGGCTGATCGAGGATCGCCTTGATGCTGTCCCGGGAGGCCTGACTGGTCAGTGGCTGGTCCAGCAGACGCGGGGTGTCGGGTGAAATGACTGGCTCGGCGGCCCACACGGTTTGTGCTGTCGGCAGCAACAGGAATGCTGCCAGCAGCAGGGGGACGGCGGCGCTGCTCAAGCGTTGGCGCATGCGGCGGAACACCAGCTCGATATCCCAGGCCTCCAGCACCGTGCGCCGGTTCAGATAAAGGCTGAAGCCGCAGGCGACATACACCGGTTCCCAGACAATCAGCACCAGCGCGTAAAAGGCGTTGGTCAGGTGTTCCAGCCATCGCCAGTCCTGTGTGGCGGCGGTGATCAAGGTCTGCCAGCTCCAGTCGAGTTCGACCTGTTGCGGCAAGAACATGTAGAACAGCACCATCAGGCCGATCCACAGCGCGGTTTCCAGATGTACGCCGATGATCGTCAGCCAACGCGCGGCACCGGCGTTGCGCTGCAACAGCACCTGCAAGCGCTGTTGTCGTGGCTCACCACTGAGACCTTCGAGTTGCACCACCGGCATCAGGAAACTGCGACTCAGGCTCAGGCGTCGCCAGGTCAGGCTCACCAACAGTTGCGGTTGGAGCAGCCGTGGAAATTGGCGCAACGCCTGCTTTAGCGTGGGCGTTTCGCCGAACATGGCTTTGGACAGGATGTACAGCGGCAGGCGGTCGAACGCCGGTTTCAGCCACCAGAAAATGAACACGGCGAGGGAGGGCGAATCCCACAGCGCCCAGCTGAGCAGGGCGAACACCGGCAAGGTCACGATGGCCCAACTGGTCATTAGCAGACGCCGGTGTCGCTGGCTCAGCAGGACGCCCAGGTCCATGGCTTCCCAGGTGGTGCGCGGGCGGATGACAGCTGTGGCGTCACTCAGGCGCATGGCGGGTCCGTCCGGCAAACAGCAGATAAACCGCCACCAACAACCAGAGTGCTGCACCGACCAGGTATTTGGTCATGGGTGCGACCCCGATCGTGGATGACCAGTAAGCTTCGATAAACGCCGCAATCAGCAGAAACAGCATGACCCCGCAAATCAGCAGCACGCTCTTGCGTGCCGCCAATCGCAGGGCTTCGGAGCGGGGCAGGCGTCCCGGCGCGATCAAGGCCCAACCCAGTTGCAGGCCGGCGGCACCGGCCAGTGCGATGGCACTCAGTTCGAAGGCGCCGTGGCCAACCACGAATGACCAGAAGGTCTGCCCGTAGCCGATGTGCGTCAGGTGCCCGGCCACCGCACCAATCATCAAACCGTTGAAGAACAGGAAAAACGCGCTGCCCAGGCCAAACAGCAAACCGCTGGCGAAGGTCTGAAAGGCGATGCCGATGTTGTGCATGATGTAGTAACCGAACATCACCCAGTCTTCGCTGGCCGCCCGTTCTGCCGAACGCCCCAGGTGACCGGCCTCGGGGTCGTACATGCCTTGCATCTCGCTGACCTGCTCGGCCGGGATCAGGTTGTAGACCAGGTCCGGGAACAGATACACCAGCAACGCGAAGCCAATCAGGCTGCCAAAAAACATCAGGCTGGCGGCGAGCACGAAACGCCACTGTTCGCGCACCAGTCGCGGGAAGTCAGCCAGGATGAAGCCCAGCACGTTGGCCCCCAGTCGACTGCGATGGCGATAAAGCTGTTGATGCCCGCGCAGCACTTGTTGCTGTAGTGAATCGATGAGGAAGCTGCTGTAACCCCGTTCCTGGGCCAGCGCCAGATGCTGGCAGAGACGACGATAATCGCTGGGGAAACCGGCGACTCGCTGTGCTTGCTTGCCTTGCTCCAGCTGTTCAAGCACGAGGGTAAATTGCGCCCATTCGGCCTTGTGGCGACTTTCGAAAAGGCTTTGCTTCATGTCGGGCCCAACAAGCCGCGGGCGATGCCATTGAGTTCGTCCACGGCCCCTGACGCCGACACCTGCAACGGTTGCGCGAGTATCGCCGCCAGCTCTTTGACCCGTGCTTCAGAGAGTTCACCCTGACGCTCGGCAAACCCGAGGATGGCGCGTTGTTCGGTCAGCGTCAGCGCAAAGGTCGGGCGCCGGGGCTGGACGGCGGGCAGTTGTGGTCGGGCGAGCGGCTGTTCGCGGTAGATCACCAGCGTGCCGGCGGCCAGATCGCCGAGGCGCTTGAAGGTGGGTTGTTGCAGGCAACTGATGGCGCCGAGGAAATAGCCGAACGGCAGCATGTCGACAAATCGCAGCAGGTTGCGCAGCAGCGAAGCAGACCAGCCGATCGGTGTGCCATCGTCCTGCACCACCCGCAGGCCCATCCATTGCTTGCCTGGCGAACGACCCTGGTTGAGCACTTCGAACAGCACCATGTACCACCAGCTCACCACGAACAACAGAATCGAGCCGAGCCCGGCACCGAGTTTTCCGAGGAACGCCAGGACAATGAACAGCAGGCCGACGATCAACCCGCGCAGCCCGAGATCGATGGCGAACGCCAGCGCACGAACCATCAACCCGGCCGGGCGCAGTGGCAGGTCGATGCCTTCCGGCGTTTCGACTTGATACCGCGTATCCAGTGGCGGGGCCAGCGTCGCTTTCCTTGGCAGTGCTGTGGTCTCGAGCATGGGCAACCTTGATGTGGCCTGTTCGGGATTCGATGTCCGTCCGATGCTAGCAGCCTCTCGGGGGGAAACGACATAACTATGTATTGCACGGTACGTAGCCATAGGTGTTTGAATGACAAGATTACTGGCCGGGGCGGGATGTGAACGCCTAGACTTCGCCGATCTTCAGTTCAGGAATAGCCCGTGACCTCTATCTTCTGGTACGACTATGAAACCACTGGCATCAACCCCCGTTGCGACCGCCCGCTGCAGATGGCGGGGATTCGCACTGACTTCGATCTCAATGAAATAGACGAGCCAGTCAACCTTTACTGCCAGCCCAGTGAAGACATCCTGCCCCATCCGGCGGCCTGTGCGATCACCGGTATCACGCCCGGCCGACTGGCCGAGCAAGGCTTGAGCGAAGCCGATTTCATGACCCGGGTGCATGCCCAACTCGCTACGCCCGGCACGTGTGGGGCGGGGTACAACACGTTACGTTTCGATGACGAGATGACTCGTTACAGTCTTTACCGAAACTTTTTTGATCCTTATGCACGCGAGTGGCAGGGCGGTAATAGCCGCTGGGACCTGATCGATGTGGTGCGTGCAGCCTATGCCTTGCGCCCTGACGGCATCGTTTGGCCGACGGACGACGAGGGGCGGATAACGCTCAAGCTCGAACGCCTGACCGCCGCCAATGGCATTGATCACGGAAATGCTCACGAAGCGCTGTCGGACGTTCGCGCCACCATCGCCCTGGCGCGTCTGATCCGGGAAAAGCAGCCGAAGTTGTATGACTGGTTGTTTCAGTTGCGCGGTAAACAAAAGGTGATGGATCAGATTCGTCTGTTGCAGCCGATGGTGCACATCTCCGGGCGCTTTTCAGCGGCGCGCAATTATATCGGTGTGGTGTTGCCCTTGGCCTGGCACCCGCGCAACAAGAACGCCTTGATTGTCTGTGATTTGCACCTGGACCCTCAGGGCTTGCTCGACCTTGATGCCGACACCTTGCGTCAACGGCTGTATACCCGCCGCGATGACTTGGCCGAGGGCGAGTTGCCGGTGCCGCTCAAACTTATCCACATCAATAAATGCCCGGTGGTGGCGCCGTTGTCGGTACTTCGCTCTGAAGATCAGCAACGTTTGGGGCTGGATATGTCGCTCTACCAAGAGCGCGCGCTGCGGCTAAGTGACGCACAAACAGTTTGGCTGGATAAAGTTCAGGCGATTTATGCCAGCGAAGCTTTCACCTCGAGCCAAGACCCTGAGCAACAGTTATACGATGGTTTTATCGGTGATCGGGATCGGCGTCTTTGTGAGCAAGTCAGGTCTGCCGACCCTGCTCAATTAGCGCAACAACAATGGCCTTTCGATGATGAACGACTGCCTGAATTATTGTTTCGATATCGCGCACGCAACTTCCCCGATACGTTGAATTTCGAAGAGCAAGAACGCTGGAGACTATTCTGTCAGCAACGTTTGTCAGCACCCGAGTGGGGGGCGCCAAATACGCTGGAAACTTTTGCAGAAGCCGCCGCCCAATGGAGTAATACGGCTACATCGTTTCAGCAAGAGGTGCTGAATGAATGGCTGAATTATGTCGAAGGATTACGCAAACGTTTGAATCTTTGAAACCGAAAATGTTCGGGCTGAATACCGGGCATAAAAAAACGCCAGCAGATGCTGGCGTTCTTTTTTGTCGCGGATAAACCTGCGACAAGCGCTACGGCTTAGCCCAGCAGGGTAGCCCAGCCTTCAACCACGTCACCGCCCCACTTGGCTTTCCACTCTTTCAGCGTCTTGTGGTTGCCACCTTTGGTTTCGATGACTTCGCCGTTGTGCGGGTTTTTGTATTGTTTAACTTTGCGAGCACGCTTGGTGCCAGTAGTTTTTACTGCGCCGCCGCGTGGTGCTTTGGTTTTGGACTCTGGATCCAATAGCGCAATGATGTCACGCAGCGACTTGGAGTATTCGCCCATCAGGGTGCGCAGTTTGCCTTCGAATTCCAGCTCGGTTTGCAGTTTGTCGTCTTGGGACAGGTTCTTCAAACGGGCTTGCAGCTCTTTGATAGCTTCTTCGGTGGCGCGATATTCGTTGATCAAGGACATGAGGACTACCTTATGTTGGGACGCTGGATGGCAGGTGACAGTGCGGCAATAATAGTCAGGGTGTTTCATCAAGTAAACATATAACCGGAGTTTTATTTAAATTAGTTCCGGTGAATAGGGCATAAATTGCAGGTGAAGTTGATTAGTGTGATGCAGTCATCACAGATATTCACAATTGGGCACTTGAAGATGGGTAACGGGAACACCATCGCGCGGGTAGCGGGTGCTGCCAGAACGTCACTTGCCACCTTCGTGCCGGGCCAACCGTCATCAATACTGCAGTTTTGCTGCGCAATCGCTAGAATGGCCGCCTTTGCGAAGTTCTGGAGTTTGACCCTCATGCGCACTTTTCGGCTGGTGATTGCTTGCCCGGACCGCGTCGGTATCGTTGCTAAAGTCAGTAACTTTCTGGCGTCACATAACGGCTGGATCACTGAAGCGAGCCATCACTCGGACAACCTCAGTGGCTGGTTCTTCATGCGTCACGAAATTCGTGCCGATTCGCTGCCCTTCGGTATCGATGCCTTTCGCGAAGCGTTTGCACCGATTGCCGAAGAGTTCTCGATGGACTGGCGCATCACCGATACCGAGCAGAAAAAGCGCGTGGTACTGATGGCCAGTCGCGAGTCTCACTGCCTCGCCGACTTGTTGCACCGCTGGCACAGTGATGAGCTGGATTGCGAAATTTCCTGCGTGATATCCAATCATGACGACTTGCGCAGCATGGTCGAGTGGCACGGGATTCCGTATTACCACGTACCGGTCAATCCGCAGGATAAAGAGCCGGCCTTCGCCGAAGTCTCGCGACTGGTCAAACAGCACGATGCCGAAGTGGTCGTACTGGCCCGCTACATGCAAATCCTGCCGCCCGAGTTGTGCCGTGAATACGCTCACAAGGTGATCAACATTCACCACAGCTTCCTGCCGTCGTTCGTCGGTGCCAAGCCGTATCACCAGGCATCGATGCGTGGCGTGAAGTTGATTGGCGCTACTTGCCACTACGTGACCGAAGAGCTGGATGCCGGTCCGATCATCGAACAGGACGTCGTTCGCGTCAGCCACAGTGACAGCATTGACGACATGGTGCGTTTCGGCCGGGACGTCGAGAAGATGGTATTGGCCCGTGGTCTGCGTTATCACCTGGAAGACCGGGTGCTGGTGCACGGCAACAAAACCGTCGTGTTCTGACAGCTTGCTGTTGATCGCTACCGCGCACCGCGTGGGAACGATCTGTGTAGAACGAGGGCATGACCATGGCCGATCCACTGGACAAAGCCACATCCAAGGCTCCCGCCACGTTGGGCGAGGGGTGTTTGAGCCGTTACGATCCGGATGACATGAACCCCGAAGACGGCACGGAGTTTCCCGGTGCCGCCGAGTTGTGGGAACAGTTGAATCCGGAGTCCGACGATTAAATCGCAGAGGCCTAAAAAGATCGTCCGAACGCGGCCCGAGCCTCCGCCAGCTCATGGAGATTTTCGGTGAATGATCCACCGTCATCGCGAGCAGGCTCGCTCCCACATGGGTCCGATGCCACACCGAAGATCCCCTGTGGGAGGAGCCTGCTCGCGATGAGGCCCGAATCGGCGCTGCAAATCTCCATGTAGGGCTGCTGCGAGCTGCAATCTTTCAGGCTTGTTTGAATTTCATCAGTTTTTTGAGCAGCGGCCGCCCGAGCATCAGTAAAAACACCGGCCCGCCCACCAGCAAATAGAAGTAATAAGTCACCGCCCGCCAGATCAGAATCGCCGCCGCCGCGGTGGATTTCCCCACCATCGGCGCCAGCAGCGCCGCCGACGTCAACTCTGCCGCCCCGGCACCGCCCGGCAACAGGCTGAACTGCCCCGCGCTCAGCGAAAGCATCTGGATCAGAAAGCTCCAGGCCCACTGCAAATCCGCCCCAAGCCCACGCAACGCCAGATACAGCACGCTATAACGCAAGATCCAATGCAGGCACGTCAGGGCAAACACTGTGATAAGCGTCTGAAAGGGCAGCTTCAGTGTGTCCGTGAACGCCGCCAGAAAGTGCAGGAGTTTTCGCGCCCAGCGCAGGCGCGTGGTGGTTTTGACATTCAGGCGAGCGAGCACCCGACCGCTCAGACGAATAAGTATTCGATGGTAGCGGGCGACCGCCACGCAACTGAACAACCCGCCGAACATCGAAATGGCGCTGACGGTCAGCAGCCATTCCATGCGTTGGCTGAGGTGCTGGAACAACGCATAAATCAGGATTGCGCTCAGCGCGCAGAGAAAGAACAGCAAATCGCTCAGCTGATCCATGGCAAACACGGCGCTGCCCCTGGCCGGACGCACGTCATGGCGCGCCAACAACGCCATGATCGTCAGCGGCCCGCCGCTGCCACCCGGTGTGGCGCAATAAGCGAACTCGGCGGCCATCACCACCCCAAGACTTCTGAACGGGCTCACCTTGTCGCGCTGATCCCCGAGCAACAGGCGCAAGCGCATCGTGTTCAGCACCCAGCACAGCAGGATCATGCCGAACATGATCAGTAACCATGTCAGCGGAAAGCTTTGCAGTCGAGACCAGGTTTCGGTACCGCCCAGCAGCGACGGAATCAGCACCGCAGCGAGCAGTGCGACGAGCAGCAGAATCCCGCGACTCATGCGGCGCGACCCATACGGTCGCTTTGCAGCGCCAGCCAGCGTGCCTTGGTCATCGGTACACGTCCCTCGTTGAGCAAGCGCTTGAGGGTTCGTAGCCAGTAAGTGCGCGAGAACTCGTGGCGCATGTCCACCGGGTGCAGGCCAAGACGAATCACCGGTGCTTGCTGCCAGCGTTGTTCGCGTTGATCGCTGACGAGCTTCGACAGCCCTCGGCGCCAGGCACTGCGCGCACTCCAGACCAGTCCCGGTGCGTCGACCGCGGTGAAGTCCGGCAGGCGATACAGATGCTGCGAGTCGCTGGTGTAACTCAGGGGTAACTGGCGCAAGGCCTGGCGCGTCCCTTCGCTCATCAACCAGGCCGGGGCGACGAAGCCCTCCAGCGGCCAGTGATAACGGTGGAACACTTCGATGCCGGCGCGCAGGCGGGCGAGGGCGACTTCTTGAGACAGGCTGTAAAACTCGCCTTCGTGGGTGTAGATCCGGCGCATGAACCAGTCTCGTGGCGTAGTGGGAGTGGGCGCTTCATCGCAATGAAAGTAACCATGCAATGCCAGTTCGTCACCTCGGGCGATACGACGGGTGAGCAAACGTCGAAATCCCGGATGCTCCTCCAGATCGTTGTGTTTGTGGAAATTGGGCACCACCAACCAGGTCATCGGCACCTCGCCCAGGGCGTCGACGGCTTCGACAAAGGGTTGATAATCAGCCCAGGTTTGCGGTGCGACGTCGTGCAGCACGAGTAACAGGCTGGGCGGGTTCATGGGCTCAACCATTGGCCGTCAGCGGCCAGTGGCTGCGGAGCACGGCGTGATAGTGGCCCAGCAGGCTGGTGACCACCGTGTCCCAGGAGTAATGCCGTTCGACATGGCAACGGGCCTGTTTGCCCAAAGCCACGCTGCCCGAACTGAACAGCTCGCGGACTGCGTTGGCCATCGCCAATGGATTATTCGGCGGGCAGAGCAGGCCGCATTGATCGGTGATGATTTCCTGAAAGGCCCCGGCCGCCACGGCCACCACCGGAATGCCACTGGCCATGGCTTCAAGAACCACCAGGCCAAAGGTTTCTTGGTCGCCGGCATGCAGCAGCGCATCGGCGCTGGCCATCAACCGTGCCACCTGTGCCGCCGGACAGAACTCATCGATCACGGTGACGTTGTCCGGTACCACGGCCGGCATCGACGAACCTACCAACAGCAGGTGATAGCGTCGACCCAGGCGTTTCATGCAGTCGAGCAGCACTGGCAGGTTTTTTTCCTTGGAGCCGCGCCCGGCGAAGATCAGTAAATGAGTGTTTTCATCAATGCCCAATTCGGCCCGCAGGCCCGAGTCTCGTGCCGTGGGATTGAAGGTTTGCAAGTCGACGCCCAACGGTTGCACGAAAACGTTCTTGACCCCCAGCCCGATCAGTTTGTCGGCCATGACCTGGCTGGGTGCCAGAACCCGATCGAAGTTGCCATAGAGCTTGCTGACATAAGCTTCGACGTTGGTGGTGACCCAGTTGCCCATGCGATTGCTGACCAGAAGCGGCAAGTCCGAATGATAAAAGCCGATCACCGGGACATCGAGTTGCCGCCGGGCATCGAGGGCCGCCCATGCGGTGAGGTAGGGGTCGCCGACCTCGATCAGGTCGGGCTGTAAATCCTGCAGAACATTGCGCCATGGCGCGAGACGGAGAGGGAAGCGATAGCCTTTGCCAAAGGGCAGGGCGGGGGCCGGAACCGTGTAGACGCCATCTTGTTCACTGAAGTAAGCCCCAGGAATCAACAGACTGTGGCGAATGCCCGGCTTGATGCTCAGGCGACGGTGTTTTGCATCCAGATAAGTGCGCACGCCACCGCTGGCAGGGGCGTAGAACATGGTTATGTCAGCGATATGCACGATGAACATCCCTCCGGTCCGTTGTTCTCCCTTGGTTGACCTTTATGAAGGATAGATGTTCGGTTGGGGTTTTGTGGCGGGGCAGCGAGGTTTGCGGTGTCTGGAAGGCCGCCTTCGCGAGCAAGCCCGCTCCCACATTAGATCTCATTGCCGCCGCAGATCAATGTGGGAGCGGGCTTGCTCGCGAAGAGGGCGGTTCAGACACTAAATACGGAAACTGCCCACCAATTGTTTAAGCCGCGCCGCCTGCTGCTCAAGATCCGCACACGCCCGCAACGTCGACTGCAGGTTTTCCACCCCTTCCTGATTCAGTGTGTTGATCTCGGTAATGTCCACATTGATCGACTCCACCACGGCAGTCTGCTCTTCGGTCGCCGTGGCCACCGACTGGTTCATCCCGTCAATCTCGCCGATACGCAACGTCACGCTGTTCAACCGCTCGCCGGCCAGGTTGGCGATTTCGACGCTGTCCTGGCTGTGGCGCTGGCTGTCGCTCATGGTGCTGACGGATTCGCGGGCGCCGACTTGCAGCTCCTCGATCATGGTCTGCACCTGTTGCGCCGATTCCTGAGTGCGGTGCGCCAAGTTGCGCACCTCATCGGCCACCACGGCAAAACCCCGTCCGGCTTCACCGGCGCGCGCCGCTTCGATGGCCGCGTTCAGCGCCAGCAGGTTGGTTTGCTGGGAGATGCTGGTGATCACTTCGAGAATCTGCCCGATGTTCACGGTTTTGCTGTTCAGCGATTCGATGTTGGTGCTCGAGGCGCTGAGCATGCTCGACAGCTGATTCATCGCGACAATGCTGCGATCCACCACTTGCTGGCCATCTTCGGCCAGGCTGCGGGCATCGCTGGCCTGACTCGATGCTTGTGCGGCGTTACGGGCGATTTCCTGAGCAGCGGCGCCGAGCTGGTTGATCGCCGCGGCCACGCTGCTGGTGCGCGAAGCCTGTTGGTCGGAGTTGAACATCGACGAGTTCGAGGCGGCCACTACCCGCAGCGCCACTTCGTTGACTTGCCCGGTGGCCGACGACACTTCGCGAATCGAACCGTGAATGCGTTCCACGAAGCGGTTGAACGCGGTACCGAGGACACCGAATTCGTCGTTGTTCACGATGGTCAGGCGTTTGGTCAGGTCGCCTTCGCCGTCGGCGATGTCTGCCATGGCGCGGGTCATCACGTGCAGCGGCTGGATCAGGATGCGGATCAGCATGCCCAGCAGCGCGATGATGATGGCCACGGCAATCACCGTCGCAACGAGCGCCGAGGCGCGGAATTCGCTGAGCTTGGAGAAGGCTTTGTCCTTGTCCACCGACAGACCGATGTACCAGTTGACTGAGGACAGCCCTTTGATCGGGGTAAAGGTCACGATGCGAGTCTTGCCGTCGACGTCGACTTCACTGAAGTCGCTGCTGATACGTGGGGTGTTTTTCGGATACGCCTCGCTCAGGGACTTCATCACCAGCGCTTTGTCCGGGTGGACCAGGATTTTTCCGTCGGCGCCGACCAGAAAGGCATAACCCATGCCGTCGAAGTCCAGAGCGTTGAGGCTGTCGGTGATCACCTGCAAGCTCAAGTCACCGCCCACCACGCCGATGTTTTGACCGTCCTTGAGTACGCTGTCAACGATGGAAATCACCAACTGGCCAGAAGCCAGGTCGATGTAGGGCTCGGTCAGGGCAGAACCGCTGGTGCTTTGCGCGCTCTTGTACCAAGGGCGGGCACGAGGGTCATAACCGTCGGGCATCTTGCTGTCCGGGCGAATGATGAAGGTGCCATCTTTGTTGCCCAGGTAGGCGCCCATAAAGGTCGACGACACGGCCTTCTGTTCCAGCAGGTTGGAAACATTGGCTGTATCTGCGTTCAAGGCAACGGTTTGCGACAGGTTTTCGATCAGCAGGCTGCGACCGGCCAGCCAGGTTTGAATGTTTTTTGCAGTGACGCTGCCCATTTCCTGCAAGTAGTTGTCCAGATCGCGGCGTATCGCATTGCGCTGCAAATAGTCGTTGTACAGCGTGAACGAGGCGAAGGCGGCAATGACGATGAGGGCGGCGGCCAGCAGGATTTTATGGCTGAAGCGCAGATTTTTGTTCATGGCTCGGGGTGTCCGCTAAGGTCTTATTGTTCGGGGCGCGTTGCTGCTGATGCGCGCAAAATGAGTGCGCAATGGAGCGAGTCGGTAATTCCTGCTCTCCATAGGGGAATGTCGGACCTTGCTTTCAATTGGGTCTCTCGCTTATTTCTATCGGCCGTGAAGGATCAAAGATTAACCATGGGTGACAAAATGCCTGACTCATTACAACTCGTTATCGGTGCTGACCTCGCCGGGCAGCCGATTGCCCAGGCCATGCGTCTGGCGAACCGTCATGGTTTGATCGCGGGCGCTACCGGGACGGGCAAAACGGTCACCTTGCAACGGATGGCCGAAGCCTTCAGCGATGCCGGCGTGGCGGTGTTCGCCGCCGATATCAAGGGTGACCTGTGCGGTCTGGGCGCCGCCGGCAACCCTCAAGGCAAAATCGCCGAGCGGATCGCCGGGATGCCCTGGCTGAACCACACGCCTCAAGCGTATCCAGTGACCCTGTGGGACATTCACGGTCAGTCCGGTCATCCGTTGCGCACAACCTTGAGCGAAATGGGGCCGTTATTGATTGGCAGCCTGCTGGAGCTGACCGACAGTCAACAGTCGGCGCTGTACGCCGCGTTCAAGGTGGCGGACCGTGAAGGGCTGTTGTTGCTGGACCTCAAGGACCTGAAGGCACTGCTCAATCACCTGCGTGACAACCCCGAATTGCTGGGTGACGACGCTGCGCTGATGACCACCGGTTCCAGTCAGGCACTGTTGCGGCGTCTGGCGACCCTTGAACAGCAGGGCGCCGAAGCGCTGTTCGGTGAGCCGGCGCTGCAACTCGAAGACATTCTGCAGCCGACCGCCGAGGGGCGTGGGCGCATTCACCTGCTCGATGCCAGCCGTCTGGTGCATGAAGCGCCGAAGGTCTACGCGACGTTCCTGTTGTGGCTGCTGGCCGAACTGTTCGAGCAATTGCCTGAGCGCGGCGATTCGGACAAACCGCTGCTGGCATTGTTTTTCGACGAAGCGCATTTATTGTTCGCCGGTACGCCAAAGGCTTTGCAGGAACGTCTTGAGCAGGTGGTGCGGCTGATACGCTCGAAAGGCGTTGGTGTGTATTTCGTCACGCAATCGCCGGGCGACTTGCCGGATGACGTGCTGGCCCAGCTCGGTCTGCGCGTTCAGCATGGCCTGCGTGCGTTCACCGCCAAGGAACAGAAATCCTTGCGAGCGGTGGCCGAAGGCTTCCGGCCGAACCCGGCGTTCGATGCCTTGGCGGTACTGACCGAGCTTGGGATCGGTGAGGCGTTGGTCGGCACGTTGCAGGACAAGGGCACGCCGGAGATGGTCCAGCGGGTGTTGGTGGCACCGCCGCAATCGCGGATCGGGCCGCTGAGCGAGACTGAACGCACGGTGCTGATCGCCGGTTCGCCGTTTAAGGGGCGGTATGACAAACCCATCGATCGTGAATCGGCTTATGAAGTGTTGATGGGGCGCAAAGGGTTGGCGCCAGAACCTGACGCTGTTCCGGGCAAACCGGCAGCCGAAGAGCCAAGCTTCACCGACAAGGCCGGGGAATTCCTCGGCACCGCGGCGGGGCAGGCACTGAAATCAGCGATGCGCCAGGCGGCCAATCAATTGGGCCGACAGTTGGTACGCGGTCTGATGGGCTCGTTGCTCGGCGGCAGCAAACGCCGCTGAACATCTGGTGGGGCGCAATCAATGTGGGAGCGGGCTTGCTCGCGAAGAGGGAGTGTCAGTCGACATATATGTTGCCTGACACACCGCATTCGCGAGCAAGCCCGCTCCCACATTGGGTTCTATGTCAGGTTTTGGGTTTAGCGTGCGCCGCCAGCCGTTCCAGCGCTGCCCGAAGATTCGGATCGCTGATCCCGTCGGCCGTGGCCTGAATGGTCGCGCCTGCATCGGTCGACAAGCTGATGGTATGGCCAGCCGCCCCTTGCTGAACCGTAGGAGGCTGAACCTTGAACAGAATCCGCGTCAAACTGGCGAATTCGTCGAACATCTGTAATTGCCGTTGCAGACGCTTTTGCTGATAACGCAGGCGGGTCGCCCAATGACCGTCGGTCACTATCAGCAACAAACTGCCTTCGCGCCACGACGCCACATGGCAATGCTCGCGGGCGGCGGGTTGCAATTGGCTTTCCAGCAGACGTTGTAAATGACCCAGGCGTTGAGCGTGGCCGAAGATGGCTTTCAGCGGTTTGGCTTCGCGAAGCAGGACGGCGGGTGCTCTGGCCGTAAGAGGGCGGAATGCCATGATCAGACACCTGAAGTAACAGAGCGGCCATGGTAGCAGAAAGCACCGGATGCACCCGAGCCATTGCTTTGCGAGCGCTTTACCCATTAAATCAACAAGTAACTTCTGCCGTGAATGGCTTGAAGTTCAGCAAAAAGCCCTTATTTTAAGTGAGCCCCGTCAAAGCGCTGAGCCAGCATCGTGGAATAACGCCACTTTCCTCACCACCGTTTCCGGGTAGAATGCTCGTTCGCATGCGGCCATGAGGGCTGCTCGGGCGACTCACGGGGCCGCCCTCCATCCCTTTAGTGTGGAAGATCCTGCCGATATGTTTGCGCCTTTGTTAAAGAAACTTTTTGGAAGCAAGAACGAGCGTGAAGTCAAACGCATGCTCAAGACGGTGCAACTCGTCAATGCCTTCGAAGAGCAAATGGTGGCCCTTTCGGACGATCAATTGCGTGCCAAGACAGACGAGTTCAAGGCCCGCATCGCCAAAGGGGAAACCCTCGACAAGCTGCTGCCAGAAGCCTTTGCGGTCGCCCGCGAAGCCGGTAAGCGCGTCATGGGTATGCGCCACTTCGACGTCCAGTTGATCGGCGGCATGACCTTGCATGAAGGCCAGATCGCAGAAATGCGTACCGGTGAAGGCAAGACCCTGGTGGCAACACTGGGCGTTTACCTCAACGCGCTGTCCGGCAAGGGCGTGCACGTTGTGACGGTGAACGACTACCTGGCCCGTCGTGACGCCAACTGGATGCGTCCGCTCTACGAATTCCTCGGCATGACGGTCGGCGTGGTCACACCATTCCAGCCGCCGGAAGAGAAGCGCGCTGCTTACGCCGCCGACATCACCTACGGCACCAACAACGAATTCGGTTTCGACTACCTGCGCGACAACATGGCGTTCAGCATGGAAGAAAAATTCCAGCGCGAACTCAATTTTGCCGTGATCGACGAAGTCGACTCCATCCTCATCGACGAAGCCCGTACCCCGCTGATCATTTCCGGTCAGGCCGAGGACAGCTCCAAGCTGTACATCGAGATCAACAAACTGATCCCGCAGCTTGAGTTGCACATCGAAGAAGTTGAAGGCGAAGTCACCAAGGCCGGCCACTACACCGTCGACGAGAAGACCCGTCAGGTCGAACTCAACGAAGCCGGTCACCAGTTCATCGAAGACATGCTGACCCGCATTGGCCTGCTGGCTGAAGGCGAGAGCCTGTACTCGGCGCACAACCTCGGTCTGCTGACTCACGTCTATGCAGGTCTGCGCGCTCATAAACTGTTCAATCGCAACATCGAATACATCGTGCAGGACGGTCAGGTCGTACTCGTCGACGAACACACCGGCCGTACCATGCCGGGTCGCCGCCTCTCCGAAGGCCTGCACCAGGCCATCGAAGCCAAGGAAGGGCTGAACATTCAGGCCGAAAGCCAGACCCTGGCCTCGACCACGTTCCAGAACTACTTCCGTCTGTACAACAAGCTGTCCGGCATGACCGGTACCGCTGACACCGAAGCGTTCGAATTCCACCAGATCTACGGTCTGTCGGTGATGGTTATCCCGCCGAACAAACCGCTGGCGCGTAAAGACTACAACGACCTGGTGTTCCTGACCGCTGAAGAGAAATACGCAGCGATCATCAACGACATCAAGGAATGCATGACCCAGGGCCGTCCGGTGCTGGTGGGTACTGCAACCATTGAAACTTCCGAGCACATGTCTGCGTTGCTGCAGAAGGAAGGCATCGAACACAAGGTTCTGAACGCCAAGTTCCACGAAAAAGAAGCCGAGATCATTGCCCAGGCCGGTCGCCCAGGCGCACTGACCATCGCCACCAACATGGCCGGTCGTGGTACCGACATCCTGTTGGGCGGCAACTGGGAAGTGGAAGTGGCCTCGCTGGAAGAGCCAACCCCTGAGCAAATTGCCCAGATCAAGGCCGACTGGCAGAAACGTCACCAGCAAGTGCTCGAGTCGGGCGGTTTGCAGGTGATTGCATCCGAGCGTCACGAATCGCGCCGTATCGACAACCAGCTGCGTGGTCGTGCCGGTCGTCAGGGTGACGCCGGTTCCAGCCGTTTCTACCTGTCGCTGGAAGACAGCCTGATGCGCATCTTCGCCTCTGATCGGGTGAAGAACTTCATGAAGGCCCTGGGCATGCAGCCTGGCGAGGCGATCGAGCACCGCATGGTGACCAACGCCATCGAGAAGGCTCAGCGCAAGGTTGAAGGCCGCAACTTCGACATTCGCAAGCAACTGCTCGAGTTCGACGACGTCAACAACGAACAACGTAAAGTGATCTATCACATGCGTAACACGTTGCTGGCCGCCGACAACATCGGTGAAACCATCGCCGACTTCCGTCAGGACGTGCTCAACGCCACCGTCAGCGCACACATTCCACCGCAATCGCTGCCTGAGCAGTGGGACGTGGCCGGTCTGGAAGCGGCGTTGCAGAGCGACTTCGGTGTGGCACTGCCGATCCAGAAATGGCTCGACGAAGACGATCACCTGTACGAAGAAACCCTGCGCGAGAAGCTCATGACCGAGCTGCTGGCCGCGTACAACGAGAAAGAAGAGCAGGCGAGCGCCGAAGCGCTGCGCAGCTTCGAGAAGCAAATCGTTCTGCGTGTGCTCGACGACCTGTGGAAAGACCACCTGTCGACCATGGATCACCTGCGTCACGGCATTCACTTGCGTGGTTATGCACAGAAGAACCCGAAGCAAGAGTACAAGCGCGAGTCCTTCACGCTGTTCTCCGAGCTGCTGGATTCGATCAAGCGCGACTCGATCCGTGTGCTGTCCCACGTTCAGGTTCGCCGCGAAGATCCGATCGAAGAAGAGCAACGCTTGCGTCAGGAAGCCGAAGCGCTGGCTGCGCGCATGCAGTTCCAGCACGACGAAGCACCGGGGCTTGAGCAACCGGAACTGCTGGGTGAAGAGGTCGATGTCGCCCTTGCCGCCGCGCCGGTACGCAATGAACAGAAGCTGGGCCGTAACGAACTTTGCTACTGCGGCTCGGGCAAGAAGTTCAAGCATTGCCACGGGCAGATCCAGTAAAACCCGTTTCATACGCTGAAATACCCGCGCCGCGACCGGCTTATGCCGTCGCGGCGTTTTGCCATTTAAACCACCGTTCTTCCTGAAAGCGGTGCTGACATCATTTATTAAGGAGCGCATTCATGGCTGTTGGTCTTGGTCCGTTGCCAACGTTGCACCCGGTTGCCGGTTTTGAACTCGGTATCGCCTCGGCTGGCATCAAGCGCCCTGGGCGCAAGGATGTTGTGGTCATGCGCTGTGCCGAAGGCTCCACGGTCGCTGGCGTGTTCACCCTGAACGCCTTTTGCGCGGCTCCCGTGATCCTGGCCAAGCAGCGTGTGCAAGGTCCGGTGCGTTACCTGTTGACCAATACTGGCAATGCCAACGCCGGCACTGGCGAACCCGGCCTTGCCGCCGCCGAGCGCACCTGCGCCAAACTGGCTGAGCTGACCGGCGTCGACGCCAGCCTGGTGCTGCCGTACTCCACTGGTGTTATCGGCGAGCCGCTGCCGGTCGAGAAAATCGAAGGGGCCCTGCAAGCCGCCCTCGACGACCTGTCGGTCAACAACTGGGAAGCTGCCGCCACCGGCATCATGACCACCGACACCCTGCCCAAAGGCGCCAGCCGCCAGTTCCAGCATGACGGCGTGACTATCACTGTCACCGGTATCAGCAAAGGCGCGGGCATGATCCGCCCGAACATGGCGACCATGCTCGGCTATATCGCCACCGACGCCAAAGTCTCCCGCGACGTGCTGCAAAACCTGCTGCTGGACGGTGCCAACAAGTCGTTCAACCGCATCACCATCGACGGCGACACGTCGACCAACGACTGCTGCATGCTGATCGCCACTGGTCAGGCAGCACTGCCGGAAATCACTGAAGCCAGCGGTGATTTGTTCGCCAAGCTGAAACAGGCCGTGTTCGAAGTGTGCATGGACGTGGCCCAGGCCATCGTTCGTGACGGCGAAGGCGCGACCAAGTTTGTGACCGTTGAAGTCAACGGTGGCGGCAATCACCAAGAGTGCCTGGACGTTGGTTACACCGTGGCTCACTCGCCGCTGATCAAGACCGCACTGTTCGCTTCCGACCCGAACTGGGGCCGCATTCTGGCCGCCGTGGGCCGTGCCGGCGTTCCGAACCTGGACGTGAGCAAGATCGACGTGTTCCTCGGTGAAGTGTGTATCGCCAGCCGTGGCGCTCGTGCATCGACCTACACCGAAGCCCAGGGCGCGGCCGTGATGCAGCAGGAAGAAATCACGATCCGTATCGAGCTGGGTCGCGGTGATTGCAGCGAAACCATCTGGACCACCGACCTGTCCCACGAATACGTGAAAATCAACGCCGAATACCGCACGTAACCGGCGTCAAGACCGAGTTGCGCCCTTCGCGAGCAAGCCCGCTCCCACAGGATTTACGCTGACCCTGTGGGAGCGGGCTTGCTCGCGAAGGCGGTCGACCAGACACTAAAGATTCTGGCCCATACCCCTATCAAAAGGTCCCGAACATGAGCCTTCACCTGATCATCGGCGACAAACTGCATTCCTCCTGGTCCCTGCGTGCCGCTTTGGCCCTCGACCTGGCCGGCGCCCCCTACACCGAAGAACTGATCAAGCTGAACCAGCCGGATACGCGTGAGCGTCTGCTCAAGCACTCGCCGACCGCAAAAGTCCCGTTGCTGAAAACCGACCACGGCACCATCGCCGACTCCCTGGCGATTGCCGAGTATCTGGCAGAGCAGTTCCCCGGCGCCGGCCTCTGGCCCGAAGACACCGCTGCCCGCGCGCAGGCGCGTTCGGCGTGCGCGCAGATGCACAGCGGTTTCTTCGCCATGCGCGGCAACATGCCATTCGACTTGAGTCACGACGCTGCGCTGTCGCCGACACCGGCTGACGTCCAGGCCGACATCGAGCGCATGTTGGCGTTGTGGGCCGAGTGCCGCGCCGTTGCCACCGAAACCGGTCCGTACCTGTTTGGCGGCGCGACCCTGGCGGATGCCTTCTTCGCCCCGATCGCCGTGCGCCTGCGCACCTATCAGGTGAGGCTGCCCGCAGCGGACGCGGCCTACGTCGACACCCTCTATCAATGGCCGGCCTTCAAGGCTTGGCAGAAGGCGGGACTGGAGGAAGTAGAACGGTGAAACGAGTCCACGTAGCTGCCGCTGTTATCCGTGATGGCAGTGGCAAGATCCTCATTGCCCGCCGTGCCGACACCCAGCACCAGGGTGGCCTGTGGGAGTTCCCCGGTGGCAAGGTCGAGGCCGACGAATCCGTCGAAACCGCCCTGGCTCGCGAGCTCCTTGAAGAGTTGGGCATCGTGGTCAACGCGGCTCGCCCGTTGATCAAGGTCCGACACGATTACCCGGACAAGCAAGTGTTGCTGGACGTTTGGGATGTGTCGGCCTTTACCGGCGAACCGCACGGTGCCGAAGGCCAGCCGTTGGAATGGGTCGCGCCCCGGGATCTGCTGAACTACGAATTCCCGGCGGCCAACCAGCCGATTGTCGCGGCTGCACGGTTACCCGCGCAGTATTTGATTACCCCGGAAGACCTGGAAACCCCGGCCTTGCTGCGCGGTATTCAAAAAGCCATTGCCGGCGGCATCAAGCTGATCCAGTTGCGGGCACCCAACGGCTACGATCCGAAGTACCGTGATCTGGCGGTGGACGCGGCGGGGCTGTGTGCGGGCAAGGCGCAGTTGATGATCAAGGGACCGTTCGAGTGGCTGGGAGATTTCCCGTCTGCCGGTTGGCACATCACCTCCGCGCAGTTGCGCAAATACGCGGCGGCTGGCCGCCCGTTACCGGCGTCGCGCTGGCTGGCGGCGTCCTGCCATAACGCTGAAGAGCTGACGTTGGCCGAGCAGATGGGGGTGGATTTTGTGACCTTGTCACCGGTGCAACCGACCCTGACTCATCCGGGGGCTCAGCCGCTGGGTTGGGAGCAGGCTTGCGCGTTGATCGAAGGTTTCAGCAAGCCGGTGTTCTTGCTCGGCGGTGTTGGCCCGGCAGATCTTCAGAAAGCCTGGGAAGCGGGCGCACAGGGTGTGGCGGGGATCCGGGCGTTTTGGCCTCAGGCTTGATTCTGCGGTGAGTTGACTGGCCCCTTCGCGAGCAAGCCCGCTCCCACAGGGGATTGTGGCGCACACAGATCCAATGTGGGAGCGGGCTTGCTCGCGAAGGCGGCCTGACAGGCGCCGATTAAACCTCAGGCTTCGGCGCCGGTTGCCACAAAATCTCGGCAATCCCTTGCCGTTTGGCAATCAACCGCGCCACCACAAACAACAAGTCCGACAACCGATTGATATACGCCAACCCAACCCCGGCCAACGGTTCGACTGCATTCAAATGCTGACACCGCCGCTCGGCACTGCGCGCCAGGCATCGGCACACATGCGCCTGGGCAATCAACGCCGAGCCACCTGGCAGAATGAAATTCTCCAGCGGCCCCAGTTCTTCATTCCACACATCGATCGCGGCTTCC
Source organism: Pseudomonas sp. BF-B-26 (assembly GCF_019956495.1). NCBI lineage: Bacteria > Pseudomonadati > Pseudomonadota > Gammaproteobacteria > Pseudomonadales > Pseudomonadaceae > Pseudomonas > Pseudomonas sp. BF-B-26. The sequence goes on from NZ_JAHBDP010000091.1 coordinate 158,137, forward strand.
AGCCGTTCGACTTCTGCCGTATTCAGTGCCTGATACACCGGCATCGCCAGCTCGCCGCCCAGATCAAACAACCGATGCTGGCAAGGCGCCAAAACCTCGATCACTTCGTTCAAGCCCGGATACTCGCCACTTTCCGTTGCCAACCCGGCCAATAGCACACCCACCTGACTGTTCAGCGTATCGACTTCGCCAATGGCTTCGATCCGCGGATGGTCCTTGGGCACACGGCGGCCGTCGCCCAGCCCGGTTTCGCCTTTGTCGCCGGTGCGGGTGTAAATCTTCGACAAGCGAAAGCCCATGGTTACCTCGATAGCTGATTGAGTTCTTGAGAGGCGAGCGGGGTGCCCGCCAAGGGCAGGCGCAAGGTGAAACACGTGCCTTGGCCCAGGGTCGATTGCACTTCCATCTGACCCTTGTGGTTGTTGGTAATGATGAAATACGAGACCGACAGGCCAAGGCCGGTGCCCTGACCGATTTCCTTGGTGGTGAAGAACGGCTCGAAGGTGCGTTTGCGCACGTTCTCGCTCATGCCGATGCCGTTGTCCTCCACCTGGATTTCCGCCCACGGCGGGTTCAGCTTGGTGCGCAGAATGATCCGTCCCGGCTCGCGGTCGTCTTCACGTTGGTGAATTGCCTGTGCGGCGTTTTTCAACAGATTGAGCAGCACTTGCTCCAGTTCGTTCGCGGTCCCGGGCACCGGGCCCAACGCTGGATCGAACTGGCGAATGATCGCCTGGCCCTTGAAGTCGAAACCGATCGCCAGGTCGAAGTCGTTGCCGGCGATTTCCACTGCCTGATCGATCAGCGCCGGCAGGTCGCACGGGGCCATTTGCCGGTTACTGCGGCGGCTGAAGCTGAGCATGTGGGTGACGATTTTCGCTGCCCGGGCACCCGCCTGTTGAATGCCGTCGAGCAACTGCGGCACTTCGCGCGCTTGCAGGTATTTGTTGACCGTTTCCAGCGCGATCCCGATTTGCTCGGCTTGTTCGAGGTTCTTCGGCAGATCAGGCGAAAGGCGTCGGCGAATGTTTTGCACGTTGTGCAGGATCGCGCCTAACGGGTTGTTGATCTCGTGAGCCATGCCCGCGGCAAGGCCGCCGACCGAGAGCATTTTTTCCGACTGCACCATCATCTCTTCCAGCGACAGGCGCTGAGTGATGTCGTCGATCCGGATCACCACACCGCGCCCGGCACCGCCCATCAGCGGGTAGAACGTCAGGGCGTAGTGCTTGGGTTCGTCGTCCTTGAGCCACGTCACCCGTTCAATCTTGGCCACCGTGTGCTGCTCGACGGTTTGCTTGAGTTGCGGCAGAAACGGCTTGAGCGGTTCAAAGGCCAGGAAGATCGGCTGGTTCAAGGCTTCGTCGAGGCGCGTGCCGGAGAGGGCGCTGGCCTCCTGATTCCACTGCGTCACGTAGAGTTGTTCATCAAGGGCGATAAGCGCCGAGGGCATGGAATCGATGATGCTGTTGAGGTAGTTCTGGAAACCGGTGAGCTTCTTCTCGATCTTGCTGCGCACCTGAACTTCGAGTTCCAGTTTGCGATTGGTATGGCGGGTTTCTTCGGCCAGGCCCTGAGCCTGGTCATACGCCGCCTGGGAATCGTCCCGGGCCCGCTTGAGTTGCTGCTCCCGGGCTTCGATCCGCGAGAGCATGGTGTTGAACGCCTCGGCGAGGCTGCCGATTTCGTCATGGTTACCGCGGGAGGCGCGCAGGGCGTAGTTCTCTTCCCGGGTCACTTGCCGGGACAGCTCTTCGAGCTGATGAATTGGCCGGGTGATCAGGCGTTTGATCTGTCGGGCAATCACCAGCCACAACAGCACACTGAAGATCAGAATCCCGAGACTGGCGGTCAGGGTCCCGGTGTAGAACGCCATTGGCAGTTCGCTGCTGGCGACCAGTAACAGGTGGCCAGGTGCGGTGCCGGGGCGGGGCAGGGTGATGATTTGATTGCTGCGAAACTCGGTAACTTGCCAGGATTCAATGTGCCGGTAATGCGTTGGCAGGCTCAGATGCTCGCCATGCTGCAACTGCGCCAGGCGCTCGCCCTTGCCGTCATAAAGGGCCGCCGCGCGCAGCGGTGAATAGCTATTGAGTTCATTGAGCAGGCGTTCGGCGCTTTGCGGCGACTGCAAGGCTTCGGACACCAGGCTGGGGTTGGACACCAGGCGGCCGATGGTCTGCAAGGCCTGAGGTGCCATGCTTTCCTGGGAGATGTAGTACGCGGCGCTGATAAAGGTCAGGTTGGCGACCAGCAGGACGGTGGTCAACAGCACCAGCAGGGCGGCCAGCAATTTCTGGCCGACCGGAAGGTTTTCAAGGCGCTGGCGCAATGGCATCAGGTTTATCGCTGAAAAGGAACAAGTGGCCAGCGTAGCCGCTGCTCAGTCGCTGGGCAATCCAAGGCTGTGCAGATGGGTGATCAACCTTTGTTCAAGTTGATTGAGGTGCGGCAGGTTCAGCTGATGCCTCGCGGCGACTTTGCAGGCGTGACCCAATAGATAGCTGATTTCGGTGCGGCGCTGGTTCGCGACGTCCTGGTACATCGAAGAGTAGTTGGCGGCGGTCGCGTGAATCACCCGTTCGACTTCCTGTTGAAGGTCCTCGGCCGCTGCTGGCTGACCGCACCGCTCAAGCAACTCGGTCAATTCGCCGCAAAGGGTGGCGACTTCGCAGCGGTGCTCCTGTAAACCGCCATTGCGGCAATTGTGCAGGACGGTCAGCGGATTGATCGCACAGTTGAGTGCCAGTTTTCGCCATAGCCGGGTCAGAATATCGGTGCTCCACTCGTGGGGAATACCGGCGGCGCTCACGTCATCCAGCCAGATCGGCGCCACGGGATGCCCGGCATCCCCCAGCCAGGTGTAACCGTGGCCGGCGAATACCACGCGCCAGTCGCCATCGCGAAAGGCACCTTCGGTGCTCGACGCATAGATGCAGCGCGCCTGCGGCACCTGTGTGGCGACAGCGTCCTGGCTGCCAAGGCCGTTCTGCAACAGGATCAGCTCGGCGTCGGGGGCCAGGCGCGGTGCCAGTTGGGCCACGGCTTTCTCGGCATCGTAGGCTTTACAGGCCACCAGCAGGCGGTTGATCGGTTCATTGTTGTCGGGTGTCTCGGCGGGCACCGGGTAGCACTTCGCTTCACCGTGTTCGACCAGCGTCAACCCACCCGCCGCCTCATACGCCTGCAAGCGTGCCGCGTCCCGCACGATCAGCTTGACCGGCACGCCGGCCCGCGCCAGCCGAGTGGCCCATAAGGTGCCAAGGCTACCGGCGCCCAGAACATGCCAGGTGGTGGACATCAGCTTTTTGCTCTGTTTATCGCGCGCATGGGAGGCTCGCAGTGAATGATGGGAAAGACCCGTTATAATCAGCGCGGATTTTAACCGCAAGCCAGGCGTGCTCCATCGTGATCGAGCATGCCCTTTTATTGGAGAGATTACATGCCGTCGTTCGACGTGGTATCCGAACTGGACAAACACGAAGTCACCAACGCGGTCGAGAACGCCGTCAAGGAACTCGATCGTCGTTATGACCTGAAAGGCAAAGGCACCTTCGAGTTCAAGGAAAAGGACCTGACCGTCAACCTGACCGCTGAAGCCGATTTCCAGCTCGAAGCGATGATTGAGATCCTCAAGCTGGCCCTGGTCAAGCGCAAAATCGACGTGCAGTGCCTTGAAGTCAAGGATGCGTATGCGTCGGGCAAGCTGATGAAGCAGGAAGCGGTCCTCAAGGAAGGCATCGACAAAGAGCTGGCGAAGAAAATCGTCGCTCATGTCAAAGACGCCAAGCTCAAGGTTCAGGCTGCCATTCAGGGTGAGCAAGTGCGCATTACCGGCAAGAAACGTGATGATTTGCAGGAAGCCATCGCGGCCCTGCGCGCCAAGACGTTCGACATGCCGCTGCAGTTCAACAACTTCCGCGACTGACTTTCAAGCGGGAACCTGTGGGAGCGGGCTTGCTCGCGAAAGCGGTGTGTCATTCAACAGTAATGTCGACTGATACGCCCTCTTCGCGAGCAAGCCCGCTCCCACCCCGATTGTGCTTAACCCAGGAGAATGTAGATGGATTTGAATGCTGAAGTGGACAACCTGGTCAAGGCATCCCAAGCCTGGATTCCGATGATCATGGAATACGGCAGCCGCGTGCTGCTGGCGGTGATTACCCTGGCCGTCGGCTGGTGGCTGATCAACAAGGTCACACAAAAGCTTGGCGGCCTGCTGGCGTTGCGTAATGCCGACCTGGCACTGCAAGGTTTCATCAGCAGCCTGGCGAACATCATCCTCAAGGTTCTGCTGATCGTCAGCGTCGCCTCGATGATCGGTGTGGAAACCACTTCGTTCGTCGCAGCCATCGGTGCTGCCGGCCTGGCGATCGGTCTGGCCTTGCAGGGCAGCCTGGCGAACTTCGCCGGTGGTGTGCTGATTCTGTTGTTCCGCCCGTTCCGCATTGGTGACTGGATCGAAGCCCAAGGTGTTGCCGGCACTGTCGACAGCATTCAGATCTTCCACACCGTGCTGCGTACCGGCGATAACAAAACCATTATCGTGCCGAACGGCAACCTGTCGAACGGCATCATCACCAACACTAACCGTCAACCGACGCGCAAAGTTGTGTTTGATGTGGGCGTTGATTACGAAGCGGATCTGCAGAAAGCTCGTCAAGTCTTGCTGGACCTGGCCAAAGATGAGCGTGTTTTGGTTGACCCGGCACCTCAGGCAGTGATTTCTACCCTGGGCGACAGTTCGATTACTGTTTCCCTGCGAGTGTGGGTGAAGACTGCGGATTATTGGGATGTGATGTTCATGTTTAACGAACAGTCCCGTGATCGTTTGAAAACGGCTGGTATCGATATCCCGTTTCCACAGCGGGTGATTCGAGTGGTTCAGGAATCTGCGGTGCAGTAAGCAACAAAAAAGGCCCATCCGAAGATGGGCCTTTTTTTTATTGCTTGCGAACTAACTTTCGGTAATTACAGAACCGAGAGCGGGTAGTCAATGATCAGACGGAACTCGTCGATGTTACCTTCAAACGCGTCGTCATGGTTGGCGCGATGCCATGCTTGACGAACACGGAAGGACAGATCCTTGGCCGGGCCGGTTTGAACGACGTACTTGGCTTCGACGTTGGTTTCGTGGTGTTTGCCATCTGCACCGTACATGCCGGTATAGGCACCGTCTGTTGGCGCGTTGGTGCCGTCGATGTCCCAACCTTTCACGTAACGGGTCATGAAGCTCAGACCAGGTACGCCGTATTCGGCCATTTTCAGGTCATAACGGACTTGTACCGATTTCTCGCCAGGGGCGTTGAAGTCAGAGTACTGGATGGAGTTGGCGAGGAAGATCGAGTCGCCACCGCGGTTGTTTTTACCCACGCCGATATAGTCGAACGGAGTATCGCCATTCACTTTCTGGAAGCCCAGGGTGACGGTGTGCGCTTTCAGGAACGAGTAAGCAGCGGCCAGCGAGTAGGCGGTGTTGCTGATTTCGCCCGCTTTAGAGTTACCGGTGTCCTTGGTGTTGTAGATGTTACCGTCGAAGTTGATCGAGTTGTCGCCACCCAGTGCGAGGGTGTAGTTCGCGTTGGCGTAGTACTGGTTCCAGATGTCTTCGAGCTTGGCGCCATAGAGCGACACGCTCAGGTCTGGGGTAATGCCGTACTTGCCACCGACGTAGTCGATCGAGTTGGCAGCTAAGCCATTGCCTTGGTTCGCGTAGGTCGCCCACAGATCGCCGTCACGGGCGTTGCTGTCCTGGCTGGTCGCCGAAGTGAAGTGGCCGCCTTCGAGGTCAAGGTCTTTGACTTCGCTGCTCTGCAGCTGGATGCCGGTGGCAGTTTGGTGAAGGATGCGGGAGCCGCCAACAGCGAACACTGGGGCAGTGCTTGGCTGCATGTCGCCGATTTTCAGCTCGGTCTTGGAGATGCGGAACTTGGCGGCAGCGCCGGCCTTGCCCTGGCTGTTGTTAACTTCGCCATCAGAGTCCACGGACATGTTGCCGGTACCGGCATATTTGTCGGAACCGTCCAGTTTAATGGCCAGTTGACCCCAAGCTTCAACACCGACACCGATCAGACCTTGAGTGTAGCCAGAGCTGAACATGCCCTGGATGCCCTGGGTCCAGTCTTTGTCGTCGGTTGCGCGGTCTTTCTTGTTACGGTTGTAGTAGTAGTTGCGAACTAGCAAGTCGAGCTTGCTGTCTTCAACAAAACCTTTGGCTTCTGCCTGGTCGCTTACGAAAGGTGCGGCTACTGCCAACTGAGTACTGGCTGCTGCTGCAACTGCCAGTGCGATCATGCTCCACTTCATCACGCGCATCGTGATTTGCTCCTTTGGTTTTAGAAGAGTACTGCCGTCCCACCTGATTTATTATCTGGGCGGCTCTTTCTTTTTGTGTCGGCGCAAACTTATATCACGCCGACCATGTTGGCGATACTTGCGTATCTAACCTTTCAGCTTCTTTACGACCCTGTCGCAAACGGCTTGGTAGATGTCGCAAATTTACAGCCCCGACGCAAGCGGACTGACAACTTTTAGCGTTGTTTCCAGGGCCTGAGCATCGGTAAAAAGAGTCCCTGGTGAAACGCTTGAATCTCCATCGGGCAACCCTGCCACTGTTTTTATTTGCCTTAAGGCTTCCACTTCCAGCGGACGCTTTAGAGGCGATGTGGGTGTGAATGCAACAAGCGTGCACAAATCAGAATCCTGCTGGTTTTTTTTCTGAAAGCCTGCCTGTCGCTGTAAAAACCTCATAAAACCGGGGTGTTCAAGCACGTTTTGTTCGGGCTTGACGCCATGGTTTGCATCGTGTTGTACCCTTGTGGCCGACTCCGTGACAACCCAAAACGTTACCGGTTCACCCCACCAGTGAGTAAATGGCGGATGCCTGACCGACTCAGCGTAGACGCACTGTGCGGTTTTGGTGCAAAAAATTTTTATCGCTGTACTGAATTCATACAGTGCGGCCGTCTGCCAAATTCGAACGCGTCGTTGTTTATCAGTCAGTTCGGCGTTTTTTGTGTGGCTGCCGGTTCTGTAATGGTGCGGCCTGAGCGAAAATGACTCATGTCGGGGCGCGTGACCGGTCGTTTGTAGTTTCTCGGGTTGGCTTTGACCATGGTTGATCGTGAAGCCAGCGGCGTTCGCAGGTATGCTGCCGTCCTGTCGCTTGGTGCGCCGTCTCTCGGGATGGACGCTAAGCTGAAATTGATGACCAGGCGGGAGTGCGCGCAGTGTTCGCTTTAGATCCACGACTTCAACAAGACACGTTACCGATTGGGGATTTCCCACTGTGCCGGTTGCTGCTGTCCAATGATTCGAACTACCCCTGGTTCATTCTGGTGCCACGTCGCGACGATATCAGTGAGATATTTCAGTTGGATGTCGCAGATCAACAGCAGCTGTGGCGGGAAACAACCGCACTGGCGGAGATGCTCAAGGATTCGTTCGACGCGGACAAATTGAATGTCGCGGCCCTGGGCAACGTCGTCAGTCAGTTGCACATGCATGTGATTGTGCGCAAGCGTGAGGACGCCGCCTGGCCAGCGCCGGTCTGGGGTAAACACCCAGCCAAGCCTTATGGTCCAGAGCAGATCGCGTTGATTCGCGAGCGGTTGCGCCTGGTATTGACCGATGATTTTACGTTTCTGGAGGGTTGAATCATGAGCCTGGAAGCACGCGTTACCGATCTGGAGAGCCAGCTGGCGTTTCAGGATGACACCATCCAGGCATTGAGTGATGTGCTGGCGACGCAGCAGCGTGCGGTTGAACGCCTGCAACTGCAAATGGCCGCCTTGCTCAAACGGCAAGAGGAAATGGCCGGTCAGTTCGAGACGTTTGAAGAAGAAGCGCCACCGCCGCATTACTGAGTGCGACCAACTGACGGGCAATAAAAAACCGCGAACAGCCAGGCTGTTCGCGGTTTTTTTTTAGCCTTGAATCAGCGACGCGGCAGTGCGGCGATCACATCTTCGGCTTGCAGGCCCTTGTCACGGTTCATGACAGAGAACTCCACACGCTGGCCTTCGACCAGAACGCGGTGACCTTCGCCACGAATGGCCCGGAAATGCACGAAAATATCATCGCCGGAATCACGGGAAATAAAGCCGAAGCCTTTGGATGTGTTGAACCACTTTACGGTACCGGTATCGCGGTTGCTCATGTCATAGCTTGGCGAGGCGGCGGCCGGTGAAGATTTGTAGAAGCTGATGGCCAGGTGCAGAAGAACGGCAATCAGGGCAGCGACCAGGCTGAACAGAACAGCAGGTTGACCGGCAATGACAGGCATCGGCGCGATCAGCGTCAGGGTTTGCAGGACGACGGCCAGAACCAGCAGGGCGCTGACCAGGTTTTGCAGTTGATGACGCGGGCCTTTGTTCCAGTAAGGGATAACAGGAGCGAGGGTGAGGTTGAGCAGGCCGAAAAAGGCCAGGTACAACGCATCAGGTTGTTGCAGGTAAGGTACGGCTTCGGATCGCAGGCTAGGGATGAAGGACAACAGCAAGGCTGCTGCGCCCATTAGCAGGTGGACAATTTTCAACATTTTGAGTAACTCACGTTAAGACGGATCACAAGGAAGAGCTGAGTGAGCACGGTTCGCTTCAGAACAATAGGAGGCGTTGGACACGTACCCGGCATCAGCCTATGCGCAGCCCCCGGAAAATAGGCGGTAGCGACACACTGCCTATTTAACAGCAAAGCCTGCAGCTACTCAAATCAGGCAGTCCAGCGGTGCTCTGAGGGTCGATTAGTCGCAGATAACCTTCGTTGGCGTTATTCGCGTTCGACCTCTTGTCTCTTTAAACCCATTTCGCGCTAGTCAAATGGCGTCTGACTATGTAGGAAAACATCCGGCCTAGGACGGTCTCCATGATCGCTCTTCAATTGTTGGCTTCTCCTACGTTGATGGTCATAAAGTCATCTGGATATACCTTTGCGCCTGCGCTTCTATAGGGCAACAGATATTGCTCTTAAAGAAGGCAAGGACGGCTAAGGAGTCTCAACGAAATGGATGACGAAGACAGGAGAAACGAGGGGAGGGTCGGTCCGGTCAAGGAGATAAGGATCGATCCATTCGTCAGCGAATTTGATATGGGCCTGGCCCAGCCTTTATCCCGATCAGTGCGCTTGAATGGTTTTGCCACCTGCTTGCGACTTGAACAGGTGTACTGGGATATTTTGAATGATATGGCCAAGATCAACTGCTGTACCGTCAGTGCGCTGTTGTCCCATGTGGACCGCGAGGTGCATTTGCGTCACGGCGGGGTCAAGAACTTCACCGGGCTGGTGCGGGTTGTGTGCGTCGTGCACAGCCTGAAGGAAGGCGGCTGCGTCGCCATGCCTTAACCACAGGGGTGGAACGGGTAGAGTGTCGGTCTGTGCAGTCTTACGGCTGCACAGGCTGCATTTAATGGATATAATCCCGCTCTTTGCCGCAAAACCCAGCGTGTGCGGTAGCAATCTGATCGCCGAGACAACCCCCATGCCGATGTACGACTATCAATGTGCTTCCTGTGGTCATCAGTTGGAAGCCATTCAAAAGATCAGCGCAGCACCGCTGGTCGACTGCCCTGCCTGCCAGGCGCCAGAGCTTAAGAAGATGCTGTCCATGCCGGGCTTCCGCCTTAGCGGCACCGGCTGGTACGAAACCGATTTCAAGACCGGTTCCAAGAAGAATCTGGCCGGCGGCGACAAAGCTGACTAGGGTCTTGAGCCTGAGTTGAACGACACGTGCGAGCTCTTGCATCATCTGGCGCCTTTCTTAAGGGCGGGGCTGTTGCAGGATCTCCAACCGAATTTCGAATTACGAGAAGCGAAACTACGACCATGATGCGCAGCCATTATTGCGGCCAACTGAACGAAAGCCTGGAAGGCCAGGAAATTACCCTTTGCGGATGGGTTCACCGTCGCCGTGACCACGGTGGGGTGATTTTCCTCGATATCCGTGATCGTGACGGTCTGGCCCAGGTGGTGTTCGACCCGGACCGCGCTGAAACTTTCGCCGCCGCCGATCGCGTGCGCAGCGAGTATGTGGTCAAAGTCACCGGCAAGGTACGCCTGCGTCCGGCCGGTGCCGGCAACGCCAACATGGCGTCGGGCATGATCGAAGTGCTGGGCTACGAGCTGGAAGTATTGAACGAAGCGGAAACCCCGCCGTTCCCGCTCAACGAGTTCTCCGACGTCGGCGAAGAAACCCGCTTGCGTTATCGCTTCATCGACCTGCGTCGTCCGGAAATGCTCGAGAAGCTGCGTCTGCGTTCGCGCATGACTACCAGCATCCGTCGTTACCTGGACGAGAACGGCTTCCTCGACGTCGAGACGCCGATCCTGACCCGCGCTACTCCGGAAGGTGCTCGCGATTACCTGGTGCCGAGCCGTACTCACGCCGGCTCCTTCTTCGCCTTGCCGCAATCGCCGCAGCTGTTCAAGCAACTGCTGATGGTGGCCGGCTTCGATCGCTACTACCAGATCGCCAAATGCTTCCGCGACGAAGACCTGCGGGCCGACCGTCAGCCTGAGTTCACTCAGATCGACATCGAAACCAGCTTCCTCGATGAAAAAGACATCATTGGCATCACCGAAGGCATGATCCGCAACCTGTTCAAGGAAGTGCTGGATGTGGAATTCGGCGAATTCCCGCACATGACCTGGGAAGAGGCCATGCGTCGTTACGGTTCCGACAAGCCGGACCTGCGTAACCCGCTGGAACTGGTCGACGTTGCCGATCAGCTGAAAGAAGTCGACTTCAAAGTCTTCAGCGGCCCGGCCAACGACCCGAAATGCCGCGTTGCCGCCTTGCGCGTTCCTGGCGCGGCGAGCATGCCGCGCAAGCAGATCGACGACTACACCAAGTTCGTCGGCATCTACGGTGCCAAGGGCCTGGCGTACATCAAGGTCAACGAGCGCGCCAAAGGCGTCGAAGGCCTGCAATCGCCGATCGTCAAGAACATCCCTGAAGCCAACCTCAATGTGATCCTTGATCGCGTGGGTGCGGTCGATGGCGACATCGTGTTCTTCGGTGCCGACAAAGCCAAGATCGTCAGCGAAGCCCTGGGCGCGCTGCGGATCAAGGTCGGTAACGATCTGAACCTGCTGACTTGCCAGTGGGCGCCGATGTGGGTGGTCGACTTCCCGATGTTCGAAGAGAACGACGACGGCAGCTTCGCGGCCTTGCACCACCCGTTCACCGCGCCGAAGTGCACCCCGGAAGAACTGGAAGCCAACCCGGCGACCGCTCTGTCCCGTGCCTACGACATGGTACTGAACGGCACGGAGCTGGGTGGCGGTTCGATCCGTATCCACCGCAAGGAAATGCAACAGTCGGTGTTCCGTCTGCTGGGTATCAGTGAAGCGGAACAGGAAGAGAAATTCGGCTTCCTGCTCGACGCCCTGAAATACGGTGCGCCGCCGCACGGTGGCCTGGCCTTCGGTCTGGACCGTCTGGTGATGCTGATGACCGGCGCCCAGTCGATCCGTGAAGTGATCGCCTTCCCGAAAACCCAGAGCGCCGCTTGCGTCATGACTCAGGCCCCGGGTGTGGTAGATGCCAAGGCACTGCGCGAACTGCACATTCGTCTGCGCGAAACGCCTAAGGCTGAGTAAGGCTGACCAGAAGGGCGCATCTTCGGATGCGCCCTTTCTTTATAGAATGGTCGAGATTTTTATTTGCTGGCTGGCGCATCATGGCGCGGCGGGCAATGTTTCAAAGAGAATTCGGAGCGAGATATGGCGGGTCATTCCAAGTGGGCGAACATCAAGCACCGCAAAGAACGTCAGGATGCCAAGAAGGGCAAGATTTTCACCAAGTGGATTCGTGAGCTGACCGTTGCGGCCCGTCAGGGCGGTGGCGATCCGGGTTCCAACCCGCGTTTGCGTCTGGCGCTGGACAAGGCCCTCGGCGCGAACATGAGCCGGGACATTATCGACCGTGCGGTCGCCCGCGGCGCCGGTGCTGCCGACACCGACGACATGGTCGAGCTGACCTACGAAGGCTACGGCCCGGGCGGCGTGGCGGTGATGGTCGAGTGCATGACCGACAACCGCAACCGCACCGCCGCCGCTGTTCGCCATGCGTTCAGCAAATGCGGCGGCAACCTCGGTACGGACGGTTCGGTGGCCTATCTGTTCGAGCGCAAGGGGCAGATTTCCTTCGCTCCGGGCGTCGATGAAGATGCACTGATGGAAGCGGCGATGGAGGCCGATGCCGATGACGTGGTGACCCACGAAGACGGCTCCATCGACGTGTTCACCTCGTTCGCCGGTTTCTACTCCGTGCGTAACGCGCTGGAAGCGGCCGGTTTCAAAGGTGATGACGCGGAAATCGTGATGTTGCCGACCACCAGTGCCGAACTCGACCTGGAAGGCGCCGAGAAGGTGCTCAAGCTGATCGACATGCTTGAAGACCTGGATGACGTGCAGAACGTCTACTCCAACGCGGACATCCCTGAATCGGTAGCCGCGCAGCTGGGTTAAGGGCGACTAAGATCCAATGTGGGAGCTGGCTTGCCTGCGATGACGGTGTGTCAGGCTGCATCATTGTTTGATGTGCCTACGCCTTCGCAGGCAAGCCAGCTCCCACAATTGTTATTCGCTGTATTGAATATCGTGCTCTTACCTAACCCGCAGGCGTTATGACTTTAATTCTTGGTATCGACCCCGGTTCGCGCATCACCGGTTATGGCGTAGTGCGTGATACTGGGCGGGGATGCGTCTACGTGGCGTCGGGCTGCATTCGCACAGGTTCCGGCGAGCTGCATGAACGCCTGCAAATCGTCTATCGCGGCGTGCGCGAAGTCATCCAGACCTACGGCCCGGTGACCATGGGGATCGAAAAGGTCTTCATGGCGCGCAACGCCGACTCTGCGCTGAAACTTGGCCAGGCCCGCGGCGCAGCCATTGTTGCCGGGGCGGAAGAAAGCCTGGAAATCGCTGAGTACACGGCGACCCAGGTCAAACAGGCGGTGACCGGGACCGGCGCGGCGAATAAAGAGCAGGTGCAAATGATGGTCATGCACATGCTGAAACTGACCAGCAAACCGCAAATCGATGCCTCGGACGCCCTGGCCATTGCCATTTGCCATGCTCATACCCGCTCCAGCCTGTTGCCCCATGGTCTGGGCACGGCACGCAGTCGTGGCGGGCGCCTGCGTCTCTGATAGCATCAGCAATCATTTTTTACGGAATGAGGGTTTTGCGCCTGTGTCGTCGGCGCAAAACCCTTGTTCTGTCAGTCGCCAGCACTGATCTGGCCAACGCTCAAGGATCTGAAACGTGATTGGACGCTTGCGCGGCACACTGGCTGAGAAACAGCCGCCGCACCTGATTCTGGATGTAAACGGTCTGGGGTATGAGCTGGAAGTGCCCATGACCACGCTTTATCGCTTGCCGTCGGTCGGTGAACCGCTGACCTTGCACACCCATTTGGTCGTACGCGAAGACGCGCAGTTACTCTATGGCTTCTTCGGCAAGCGTGAGCGAGACTTTTTTCGCGAGTTGATCCGTCTCAATGGTGTAGGGCCGAAATTGGCCCTGGCCCTGATGTCGAGTCTGGAAGTCGATGAACTGGTCCGCTGCGTACAATCCCAGGACACCTCGGCGTTGACCAAGGTGCCGGGCGTGGGCAAGAAGACTGCCGAGCGTTTGCTGGTGGAACTCAAGGATCGCTTCAAGGCCTGGGAAACCGTGCCGGCGATGTTTGCCTTGGTGCCAAACCAGCCGGGTGGGCCAGATACGACGCCGGTTGCCACCGCCGAAAATGACGCGGTCAGCGCGCTGATCTCCCTGGGCTACAAGCCGCAGGAAGCCAGCAAGGCAATTTCTGCGATCAAGGAGAAAGGCTTGAGCAGTGAAGACATGATTCGTCGTGCCCTGAAGGGAATGATCTAAGTGATTGAAGCTGATCGTCTGATTGCCGCCACGCCTGGCCCTCGTGACCGCGAGGAAGTCCAGGACCGGGCGATTCGTCCTGTCAGCCTGGCCGAATACATTGGCCAGCCGACCGTTCGCGAGCAAATGGAGTTGTTCATCCAGGCGGCTCGTGGGCGCAATGAATCCCTGGACCACACGCTGATTTTCGGCCCGCCGGGTCTGGGTAAAACCACCTTGGCCAACATCATCGCCCAGGAAATGGGCGTGTCGATCAAGAGCACCTCGGGCCCCGTGCTTGAACGCCCGGGTGATCTGGCGGCGCTGCTGACCAATCTTGAGCCACACGACGTGCTGTTCATCGACGAAATCCATCGGCTCTCACCGATTGTCGAAGAAGTGCTGTACCCGGCCATGGAAGATTTCCAGCTCGACATCATGATCGGCGAAGGGCCGGCCGCACGCTCGATCAAGCTTGATCTGCCGCCGTTCACCCTGGTCGGTGCGACGACGCGGGCGGGGATGCTGACCAATCCGCTGCGCGACCGTTTCGGCATCGTCCAGCGCCTGGAGTTCTACAACACCGCCGACCTGGCAACGATTGTCAGTCGTTCGGCGAATATCCTCGGCTTGCCGCTGGACCCGGAAGGCGCCTTTGAAATCGCCCGCCGTGCCCGTGGTACGCCGCGGATCGCCAACCGCTTGCTGCGCCGGGTTCGGGATTTCGCCGAAGTTCGCGCCAAGGGTCACATCACCAAACCGATCGCCGACCTGGCCTTGAACCTGCTGGATGTCGACGAGCGTGGCTTCGATCACCAGGATCGACGGCTGCTGCTAACGATGATCGAGAAGTTCGACGGTGGGCCGGTCGGGGTCGATAGCCTCGCCGCCGCCATCAGTGAGGAGCGCCACACCATTGAAGACGTGCTGGAGCCGTATCTGATCCAGCAGGGCTACATCATGCGTACGCCGCGGGGGCGGGTGGTGACCCGGCATGCGTACCTGCACTTCGGTTTAAACATCCCGTCACGATTGGGCGAGATGCCCGTGGTAGACGAGTTCCTCAATGCCGTGGACGATTAATAACCTTTGCGCGCTGATATATTCGGGGTTTGTGTGGTCCCAGGACCGTACTTTCGCCAGAAAGCCGTGAATCAATGAAAAACAGTTGCCTGGCCGGATTGGCAACCTGAGGAGTAAGCACTAGAGTATGCGCGCGCAAAACGGGCTTGAGCCTTTCGCACTTCGTTGTCGCGTTTATTACGAGGACACCGATGCGGGCGGCATCGTGTATTACGTTAATTACCTCAAGTTTATGGAACGGGCTCGAACCGAGCGGCTCCGGGAGCTGGGCTTTGCCCAATCCCAGCTTGCAGGTGAGGACCTGTTGTTCGTCGTGCATTCCAGCGAAGCGCGTTACCACGCGCCGGCGCGACTGGACGACGAGCTGCTGGTAAGCGCTGAAGTAATCGAATTGAACCGTGTCAGCCTGCGCTTCAAACAGCAGGTCAGGCGGGCTACGGATAATGCGCTGCTCTGCGAAGGGCAGTTTTTGGTGGCCTGTGTGCGCACTAACAGTTTGAAACCCCGGGCCATTCCCGAAGCTCTACGCGCGGCCTTTGCCGACGTGAGCGGCGCGGGTACACACTCAAAGCAGGAGATAAAGCGTGGAAGCTAACGTCGTCGACCATTCCTCCATGTGGAGCCTGGTCAGCAATGCCAGTATCGTGGTGCAACTGGTAATGCTGATCCTGGTAGCCGCATCGGTGACCTCATGGATCATGATCTTTCAGCGCAGCAATCTGCTGCGCGCCGGTCGACGTGCCCTGGAGAGCTTTGAAGAGCGCTTCTGGTCGGGTATCGACCTGTCTAAACTCTACCGTCAGGCCGGCAGCAACCCTGATCCGGATTCGGGCGTAGAGCAGATCTTCCGTGCCGGTTTCAAGGAATTCTCCCGTCTGCGCCAGCAGCCAGGTGTTGACCCGGAAGCGGTCATGGAAGGCGTGGCCCGTGCCATGCGCGTCGCCATTTCCCGCGAAGAAGAAAAGCTCGAGCAGAGCCTGCCGTTCCTCGCGACCGTAGGTTCCGTCAGCCCGTACATCGGTCTGTTCGGTACCGTCTGGGGGATCATGAACTCCTTCCGTGGCCTGGCCACTGCCCAGCAAGCGACCCTGGCCACCGTGGCTCCGGGTATCGCCGAAGCACTGATTGCTACCGCGATCGGCTTGTTCGCCGCCATCCCGGCCGTTATCGCTTACAACCGTTTTGCTGCTCGCAGCGAAACCCTGCTGGGCCGTTACTACACCTTCGCCGATGAATTCCAGGCGATCCTGCACCGCAAAGTGCACACCAGCGAAGAATAAGCAGGTAATTTCCAATGGCTTTAATCGCTCGAGCTCGCAAAAAGCGCAAGCCGGTTGCCGAGATGAACGTGGTGCCCTACATCGACGTGATGTTGGTGCTGCTGGTCATCTTCATGGTGACCGCTCCGATGCTCAATCAGGGCGTGAAAGTTGATCTGCCCAAGGTTTCCAGCGAAGCCTTGCCGCAGGACAACAACACTCAGGTCCTGACCATTTCGATCAAGGCTGACAAGACCTACTACTGGAACCTTGGCAGCGAAGTCGACACTGAAAAGCAACAGGACAAGGCCATGACCTTGCCGCAGATGACTGACGCCGTGACCAAAATCATTCGCGCCGGCACTGAAGGTGGCAAGCGTACCCAGGTGTTCATCCGCGGCGACAAGACCGTCGACTACGGTTCCGTCATGGGCGCCATGGGCGGGTTGCAGAAAGCCGGGGTCGGTAATGTTGGCTTGATTACCGAGGCACCCTGATGCAGCAAATGCGAGAGCCGTCCGCCTCGGAAAGCTATTTCTGGCCTAGTGTCTGGGCGCTTGTCTTGCACGTGCTGGTTTTCGGCATGCTGTTCGTCAGTTTCGCCTTCACGCCCGAACTGCCGCCGGCCAAGCCGATTGTCCAGGCGACCCTGTACCAACTGAAATCGAAAAGTCAGGCGACTACCCAGACCAATCAGAAGATTGCGGGTGAAGCGAAGAAATCCGCCGCGCGCCAGACCGAAGTCGAACAGATGGAACAGAAAAAGATCGAGCAGGAAGCGATCAAGGCCGCGGAACAAAAGAAGGAAGACGCGGCTCAAAAAGCCGAAGAATCCAAAAAGGCCGACGAGACAAAGAAAGCGGAAGAGGCCAAAAAGGCTGATGAAGCCAAGAAAGCCGATGAAGCGAAGAAGACCGCCGAAGCTAAAAAGGCCGAAGAGAAACAATTGGCTGATATAGCCAAGAAGAAGTCTGAAGAAGAAGCCAAGAAAGCAGCTGAAGAAGAGGCCAAGAAAGCGGCCGCTGAAGAAGCGAAGAAAAAGATCGTCGAAGACGCGAAGAAGAAAGCCGCGGAAGACGCCAAGAAGAAATCTGAAGCTGAAGAGGCGAAGAAGAAAGTCGCCGAAGACGCGAAGAAGAAAGCTGCTGCCGATGCTGCGAAGAAAAAATCGCAGGAAGCGGCACGTAAATCCGCCGAAGACAAAAAGGCTCAGGCCCTGGCAGATTTGCTTTCCGATACGCCGCAGCGTCAGCAGGCCTTGGCGGATGAGCAGGGTGACGAAGTCGCCGGTAGTTTCGATGATCTGATTCGTGCTCGTGCAGCGGAAGGCTGGGCTCGTCCACCTTCGGCCCGCAAAGGCATGACGGTCGTGTTGCAAATCGGCATGTTGCCCGATGGTACGGTGACTTCGGTCGGCGTGGCCAAGTCCAGTGGCGATGGTCCGTTTGACGCTTCCGCTGTAGCGGCGGTCAAGAACATTGGACGTTTGACAGAAATGCAGGGAATGAAGCCGAGCGATTTCGCTCCGTATCGTTCATTCAAGATGACATTCACACCTGAGGATCTAGCCTTGTGAGAAACCTTCTTCGAGGAATGCTCGTCGTTATCTGCTGCCTGGCAGGGATAGCGGCAGCTGATGAAAAAAACATTCTGGTCACCAGCGGCAGTGATCGGGCCACCCCGATCGCAGTCGTTCCGTTTGGCAACCAGGGCGGCAGCGTTCTGCCGGACGACATGGCCGAAATCATCGGTAACGACCTGCGCAACTCGGGTTACTACTCGCCGATTCCAAAACAGAACATGATCAGCCAGCCAAGCCAGGCCAGCGAAATCATCTTCCGTGACTTCAAGGCGCTGGGCGCCCAGTACGTCATGGTCGGCAGCATTGCTCCTGCGGGCGGTCGCCTGCAAGTCCAATACGCACTGTTCAACGTCGCCACCGAGCAGCAAGTGCTGACCGGCAGCGTGTCGGGCAGCGTCGATCAACTGCGCGACATGTCGCACTACATCGCGGACCAGTCGTTCGAAAAACTCACCGGTATCAAAGGTGCGTTCTCGACTCGTCTGTTGTACGTGACAGCCGAGCGTTTCTCCGAGAAGAACACTCGCTACACGCTGCAACGTTCAGACTATGACGGTGCCCGTGCCGTGACCCTGCTGCAATCGCGCGAGCCGATCCTGTCGCCACGTTTCGCACCGGACGGCAAGCGCATCGCTTATGTGTCGTTCGAGCAAAAGCGTCCGCGTATTTTCATGCAGAACATCGACACCGGTCGCCGTGAGCAGATCACCAACTTCGAAGGCCTGAATGGCGCGCCAGCATGGTCGCCTGATGGCAATCGCCTGGCATTCGTACTGTCGAAAGATGGCAACCCGGACATCTACGTGATGAACCTGGGTTCGCGTCAGATCACGCGTGTCACAAACGGTCCTGGCATCAACACCGAACCGTTCTGGGGTAAGGATGGTTCGACCATCTACTTCACCTCGGACCGTGGCGGCAAGCCGCAGATCTACAAAACCAGCGCAGGCGGTGGTGGTGCGGAGCGTGTGACCTTTATCGGTAACTACAACGCCAACCCTAAGCTTTCGGCTGATGAAAAGACCCTGGTGATGATCCATCGTCAGGAAGGTTTCACTAATTTCAAGGTGGCAGCCCAGGATTTGCAGCGCGGAAGCGTAAAAATCCTCACTGATAGCACTCTGGACGAGTCGCCTACTGTTGCGCCCAACGGCACCATGGTAATCTACGCCACCCGCCAGCAGGGCCGGGGAGTCTTGATGCTCGTGTCCATTAATGGACGCGTAAGGCTCCCGCTTCCTACCGCACAAGGCGAAGTCAGAGAACCTTCCTGGTCCCCTTACCTGAACTGACGCGGCGCTACACGTTGTACTTAACACATTGGGGTTCATTAGGAGTTTCACGATGGAAATGCTGAAGTTTGGTAAATTTGCTGCGCTGGCTCTGGCCATGGCTGTAGCTGTAGGTTGCTCGTCCAAAGGCGGCGACAATGCCGGTGAAGGCGCTGTAGATCCAAACGCTGGTTACGGCGCAAACACTGGTGCAGTTGACGGCTCCCTGAGCGAAGAAGCTGCTCTGCGCGCAATCACCACTTTCTACTTCGAATACGACAGTTCGGACCTGAAGCCAGAAGCCATGCGCGCTCTGGACGTTCACGCCAAGGACCTGAAAGCAAACGGCGCTCGCGTTGTTCTGGAAGGCAACACCGACGAACGTGGTACTCGTGAGTACAACATGGCACTGGGCGAGCGTCGTGCGAAAGCCGTTCAGCGTTACCTGGTACTGCAAGGTGTTTCCCCAGCTCAGCTGGAACTGGTTTCCTACGGCGAAGAGCGTCCAGTTGCTACCGGCAACGACGAGCAGTCCTGGGCTCAAAACCGTCGCGTCGAACTGCGTAAGTAATTCGTCATGCGAACGTGCCGTCGTGCTGTAACTGTTTTGGCTCTCAGCCTCGCACCGCTTGCGGTGTGGGCTGCGGTTCCTGTGGTCGATAATGACTCCGGCTATACCAATAGCGGGACTAATAATCCGCCTGCAGGTTACGGTACGAGCGGCGCCTATGCCGGGGGAGGGGTTTCGGCCCCTGTCTCGGCACAGGGCGAGCTGTTCAACCAACTGCAATCGATGCAGGAGCAGATCTCGCGCCAACAAGGCATCATCGAAGTTCTGCAAAATGATGTAGCGCGCATGAAGCAAGAGAACCTGGAGCGATATCAGGATCTTGATCGGCGCATAGGAACCGGCGTTGCACCAGCCGCGACTCCTGATAATTCTTCCACCGGTGGCAGTTTGAATGCCCCCGGTGCAGCAGCGGGCGCAGCCGCAGGAGCGGCAGCCGCTCAGGCACCTGCCGCGGGTAGCGAGCCGGCTGATCCGGCGAAGGAAAAACTGTATTACGATGCAGCCTTCGACCTGATCAAAGCCAAGGATTTCGACAAGGCCAGCCAGGCTTTTGCCGCATTCCTGCGCAAGTACCCGAACAGTCAGTACGCGGGCAATGCTCAATACTGGTTGGGCGAAGTGAACCTGGCCAAAGGCGATCTGCAAGGTGCAGGTCAAGCTTTTGCCAAGGTTTCACAGCTGTACCCCAAGCACCCCAAAGTGCCTGATTCGCTGTACAAGCTGGCTGATGTAGAGCGCCGCCTCGGTCATCCCGACAAGGTCAAAGGCATTCTGCAGCAGGTTGTGTCCCAATATCCGGGCACTTCCGCCGCTCAGCTGGCCCAGCGTGATCTGCAAAAAATGTAAGGGCGGCTTGACCCGTTTTGAAGAAACCCGCGCTTGTCGCGGGTTTTTTCGTTAGAATTCACGCCCTTTTTATGAAACACGCTTTTTGGGATCTGCGCGGTGGCGGGGTTCCTTGAAGTGCCTGACGGAGGCGGACAGCCTGTTTAGCTGTTATGCCCGTGGCGACTATGCAAGACACATTGAGAATCACCGAAGTTTTCTACTCGTTGCAGGGTGAAACGCGGACTGCCGGGCTGCCCACTGTTTTTGTGCGCCTGACCGGTTGCCCATTGCGTTGCCAATACTGCGACAGCGCTTATGCATTCACTGGCGGCACCCTCCGCACGCTCGACGACATCCTCGAGCAAGTGGCCGGTTTTCGTCCGCGTTACGTCTGTGTCACCGGCGGCGAGCCGCTGGCACAACCCAATGCCATCCCATTGCTCAAGCAGTTGTGTGACGCCGGTTACGAGGTCTCGCTGGAAACCAGCGGTGCCTTGGATATCTCGGCGGTCGATCCACGGGTCAGTCGCGTCGTCGACCTGAAAACCCCGGGTTCGAAAGAAGCCCACCGCAACCGCTACGAGAACATCGAACTGCTCACGCGCAACGATCAGGTGAAGTTTGTCATCTGCTCGCGGGAAGACTATGACTGGGCCGTGTCCAAGCTGATCCAGTACGGTCTGGATCAGCGTGCCGGCGAAGTCCTGTTCTCGCCAAGTCACCATGACCTTAATGCTCGGGACCTGGCTGACTGGGTGGTGGCGGACAACCTGCCAGTGCGTCTGCAATTGCAGTTGCATAAATATCTTTGGAATGACGAGCCGGGGCGCTGAAATGACTGAACAACTGAACACCACTGAAAAACGCGCGGTCATCTTGCTGTCCGGCGGCCTCGACTCCGCGACCGTTGTGGCCATGGCTCGCGCTGAAGGCTATAGCTGCTACACCATGAGCTTCGACTACGGTCAGCGCTCCCATGCCGAACTGCACGCCGCCGAACGTGTCGCTCGCGACCTGGGTGTGATTGAACACAAGGTGATCGGCCTGAACCTGAACGGTATCGGCGGTTCAGCATTGACCGACACCAGTATCGATGTGCCGGAAGAAGCGGGCGAAGGTATTCCGGTGACTTACGTGCCAGCACGCAACACCGTTTTCTTGTCCCTGGCGTTGGGCTGGGCTGAAGTGCTCGGCGCTCGCGACATCTTTATCGGTGTGAACGCAGTGGATTACTCCGGTTACCCGGACTGCCGTCCCGAGTTCATCGAGTCTTTCGAGCGCATGGCCAATCTGGCGACCAAGGCCGGTGTAGAGGGGAATGGTTTCCGTATCCAGGCACCGCTGCAGAACCTGAGCAAGGCGCAGATCGTCCAGGCGGGGGTGAAGCTCGGCGTTGATTACGGCCTGACTGTTTCCTGCTATCAGGCGGACGATAACGGCCGTGCATGCGGCAAGTGCGACAGCTGCCGCCTGCGTGCAGAAGGCTTTGCGGCAGCCGGAATCAGTGACCCAACACCTTATTTTTGATTTATTTCAAATTAGGTGTTGAATAGTCCTTAAAAATCAGTATTATACGCGCCACCACACAGCGGGTCGTTAGCTCAGTTGGTAGAGCAGTTGGCTTTTAACCAATTGGTCGTAGGTTCGAATCCCACACGACCCACCATTTTTGTAGCAGTTTTAAAAGTCTGGAAGGCCCACGCAAGTGAGGATTTCCGGATTTTTTTTTGCCCGCGATTTAAGGTCGCCCAGGTTCTGGGCTGCACCGCGTGACGCAGGTCAGAATCATCTTTTGCATCCACGGGATATTCTGTAGCCTTGCGCAGCTTCAACGTTGTCCGTGCCTGATGATACTCACTCTCCCGGCGGTACCCTGAAGGGTCCGGAGCCGGGTGTATACTCGACTTTCGCGCGAAAGCGCCTGCAGGTCTTGCGAACATGACGCAGATTTCCGAACGCCTTCTGGTTCAAGCCCACCTCGACGCCAAGCAGCCCAAGCCGCTGACTGCCGAGGAGGAGGCCTATTACCGTGCCGCCATCGCTGCCGAGCTCAAGGCTCAGGACGCGGTGCTGGTTGCTCACTTCTATTGCGATCCGGTCATTCAGGCCCTGGCCGAAGAAACCGGAGGTTGTGTCTCCGACTCGCTGGAGATGGCCCGCTTCGGCAATGCTCATCCGGCCAAGACCGTGGTGGTCGCCGGTGTGAAGTTCATGGGCGAGACCGCCAAAATCCTCAACCCTGAAAAACGCATCCTCATGCCCACCCTCGAGGCGACCTGCTCGCTGGACCTGGGTTGTCCGGTGGACGAGTTCTCGGCGTTCTGCGATCAGCACCCGGAGCGTACCGTGGTTGTGTATGCCAATACGTCGGCGGCGGTCAAAGCCCGGGCGGATTGGGTGGTGACTTCAAGCTGCGCGCTGGAAATCGTCGAAAGCCTGATGGATAACGGCGAAACCATCATCTGGGGCCCGGATAAGCATTTGGGCACCTACATCCAGCGCCAGACCGGCGCGGACATGCTGCTGTGGGACGGTGCCTGCATCGTTCACGAAGAGTTCAAGTCCAAGCAGCTCGAAGACATGAAGGCGCTGTACCCGGACGCAGCAATTCTGGTACACCCGGAGTCGCCGACGTCGGTGATCGAGCTGGCGGATGCCGTCGGCTCCACCAGTCAATTGATTGCGGCAGCGCAGAGCCTGCCAAACAAGACCCTTATCGTCGCCACTGATCGCGGCATCTTCTACAAGATGCAGCAGCTGTGCCCGGACAAGGTCTTCATCGAAGCGCCAACGGCCGGTAACGGCGCAGCATGCCGTAGTTGCGCACATTGCCCGTGGATGGCGATGAATACCCTTGAGCGCACGCTCAAGAGCTTGAAGGAAGGGACTAACGAGATCTTTGTCGATCCTGCGTTGATTCCACAAGCGATCCGGCCGCTCAAGCGCATGCTCGACTTCACCCAGGCCGCGCGGATGAAATTGGCCGGCAACGCCTGAGATCTTTCAGTTAAGTCACAAAACCTGTGGGAGCGAGCCTGCTCGCGATAGCGATCTGTCAGCCATATCAATATTGACTGATACATCGCCATCGCGAGCAGGCTCGCTCCCACAGTGGTTTTTGTATGGCTGAGCTACTTGGTTTTCTTTGGAATCCGCACGAGCTGGGTGTTGGAGTAGATGTCATGCCAGCTGCGTTTCTGTTTGTCGAACAGCGACCAGAAGAAACCCACCCCGACGCACAGCAAGGACGCGATCGACACCACAAAGCGCAGCAATGCCTGCCACAGGCTGATGGATGAGCCGTCGGCATTTTGTACGCGGATGCACCAGACCTGCATGCCCAGGGTCTGACCGGACCAGGTCCAGAACTTGGCGAAGAAGCCGAACAGCACAAACAGCAGCACCGTTGACAGCAATGGATCGCCGTCCAGCGCGCCGGCTTCGGTCAGGGTGCGCATTTTGTCTTCGCCGATGATCGCCATCTGGATCATCTTGTAAATGCCGCTGGTGACGATCAGCAGGGCGGTACACAACAGGAAGTCGTAGAACATCGCTGCCAGGCGACGACCCAGGGTAACGGCAGGAAAGTCGCCCTGGGGTTTGAGAAGATGTTTCGACATGGCAGCCTCTGGACGGAAAAAAGAAGCCATTTTACGGATTTACGCGCACAAAAAAGCCCCTGATGTCAGCATCAGGGGCTTTTTCGTTACAGAAGATCAGGCTTCTGCTTGTACTTCGTCAGCCTGCATGCCTTTCTGGCCTTGCACAGCAACGAAAGTCACTTTCTGGCCTTCTTTCAGGCTCTTGAAGCCGTTGCCCTGAATAGCGCGGAAATGCACGAACAGATCCGGACCGCTTTCTGGAGTGATAAAACCAAAACCTTTCTCGTCGTTAAACCACTTGACGGTACCGCTCTGACGTTGGGACATTTCTTATTTCCTTTGACGCAAAAATTAATGACAGCCTCCTTCTTGTGAAAGAGTACTGGGGCTGGTTGCAGGAGAGTAAGAAGACGTCGAACGGGATGTAGCTAACTTGTAGGCTACTGCCCAGGTCACGATTCCAAGCGACCCATGCAAACACAGTGAACAAACTCTACGCCAACTACGGGAGAAAAAACAAGCCCTGTGGAGGGCCCGGATTTGCTCGCGTTGATGCCGTTCGGCGGCAACTAGCGCTGGCTTATGCGATAGAGGTGTTCAATTGTTTTCGATCGTTATAAGCCAAGTTCGTAATCGAAGGTGTGCACTGTTTTATGGCGGTTGCGTTACACATTAGTGCGCTGTTAACGCAACCGCGTTACTTATAGGAACAGTCAATCAGCCACGGTAGTAGCGTTGTGGAACAAATGGCATTTTGCTTACAAGCAAAGGTACCTTTTTCCCACGAACAATCGCCCATACCGGCGTATCGAGAGCGATATAAGCACTGTCGACGTAACCCATCGCCAAAGGGCCGCCCAGGGTCGGACCGAAGCCACCGCTGCAAACCGCGCCAATGATGTCGCCTGCTTCATTGACGATCTCTGCGCCTTCGCGCACCGGCGTGCGTTCCTGAGGCAGCAGGCCAACGCGCTTGCGGCTGACACCGGCTTGTTGCTGTGCGAACACGGTTTCAGCGCCAGGGAAGCCGCCGGCACGTGCGCCATCAGCGCGACGAGGCTTGGAGATCGCCCACAGCAGGCTCGCTTCGATCGGGGTGGTCTCGGTGTTCATGTCGTGGCCATAGAGGCACAGGCCAGCTTCCAGGCGCAGGGAGTCGCGAGCGCCAAGGCCGATGGCCGCCACTTCAGGTTCGGCCAGCAGGGCACGAGCCAGGGCTTCGGCGTTAGCGGCCGGCACGGAGATTTCGTAACCGTCTTCACCGGTGTAGCCCGAACGGCTGACAAAGCAGTCCACACCCAGCAGTTTCACGCGGGCGAACTGCATGAAGGTCATCTTCGCCACTTCAGGCGCCAGACGCGCGAGCACGGTAACGGCGGCCGGACCTTGCAGCGCCAGCAGGGCGCGTTCTTCAAACAGCGGCTCGATGGTGCACTGGTCGCCGATGTGCTTGCGCAGATGCGCCAGGTCCTGGTCCTTGCAGGCGGCGTTGACCACCAGGAACAGTTCGTCGTTACCCAGGTTGGCGACCATCAGGTCGTCGAGGATGCCGCCGGTCTCGTTGGTGAACATCGCGTAACGCTGCATGCCCACCGGCAGGTCGATGATGTCGACCGGCACCAGGCTTTCCAGCGCCTTGGCGGCATTGGCGCCGGTCAGGCGGATCTGGCCCATGTGCGAGACATCGAACAGCCCGGCCTGATCACGGGTGTGCTGGTGTTCTTTCATCACGCCGAGCGGGTATTGCACCGGCATGTCATAGCCGGCAAACGGCACCATGCGGGCGCCGAGTTCGATATGCAGTGCGTGCAACGGGGTTTTCGACAGTTGTTCGGTGGACATATTCAGCTCCTGAAAAAGTGTGCAAATGCGCGTGAGCATCAGCACTCGATAATGTTGACCGCCAAACCGCCACGGGCGGTTTCCTTGTATTTGCTTTTCATGTCGGCGCCGGTCTGGCGCATGGTGCGGATGACCTTGTCGAGGGAGACGAAGTGCTGACCGTCGCCGCGCAGGGCCATGCGCACCGCATTGATGGCTTTGACCGAGCCCATGGCGTTGCGCTCGATGCAAGGCACTTGCACCAGCCCGCCAATCGGGTCGCAGGTCAGGCCGAGGTTGTGTTCCATACCGATTTCAGCGGCGTTTTCCACTTGCTGCACGGTGCCACCGAGGACTTCGCACAGGGCGCCAGCGGCCATGGAACAAGCGACGCCAACTTCACCCTGACAGCCGACTTCGGCGCCGGAGATCGAAGCGTTTTCTTTATAGAGGATGCCGATCGCGGCTGCGGTCAGCAGAAAACGCACGACGCCGTCTTCGTTGGCGCCGGGGATGAAGCGCATGTAGTAATGCAAAACAGCGGGGACGATCCCGGCCGCACCGTTGGTAGGCGCCGTCACCACGCGCCCGCCGTTGGCGTTTTCTTCGTTGACTGCCAGTGCATAGAGGTTGACCCAGTCCAGCACCGACAGCGGATCGCGCAGGGACGATTCGGGGTTCTTGCACAGTTGCCGATGCAGCGCGGCCGCCCGACGTTTGACCTTCAAGCCACCGGGCAGGATGCCTTCGTTACGACAACCGGCGTCGACGCAATCCTGCATCACTTGCCAGATTTTCAGCAGGCCGGCGCGGGTTTCCGCTTCCGGGCGCCAGGCACTTTCGTTGGTTAGCATCACCTGGCTGATCGATAGACCATAGGTGGTGCAGTGACCGAGCAGGTCCTTGGCGCTTTTGAACGGGAAGGTCAGTGGCGTGGCGTCTTCGACGATACGGTCGGCGCCGGCGGCGTCTTCATCGACCACAAAACCGCCGCCGACCGAGTAGTACTCGCGGCTGCGGATTTGTATGCCCGCCGCATCGAAGGCGCGAAAGATCATGCCGTTGGGGTGATAGGCCAACGGTTTGCGGATCATCGCCAAGTGTTCTTTCTCATTGAACGCAATGCTGTGTTCGCCGAGCAGGTTCAAGCGACCATTGCCGCGAATCTCTTGCAGACGGGCGGCGACGGTTTCGGTGTTCACAGTGTCCGGGTGTTCGCCTTCCAGGCCCAGCAACACAGCCTTGTCGCTGCCGTGGCCTTTACCGGTGGCGCCGAGTGATCCGTAGAGCTCGACTTTGACGCAGGTGGTCGCGGCCAGTAGCCCTTCACGGCGCAAACCTTCGGCGAAACGCGCAGCAGCACGCATCGGGCCGACGGTGTGAGAGCTGGAGGGGCCGATGCCAATCTTGAACAGGTCGAACACGCTTAAAGACATGGTTGTTCTCCGGTTTCTTGTTATAGGAATAGCGGACTTGAGGCTTGGCACAAATCCCCTGTGGGAGCGGGCTTGCTCACGGCTATACGGATGCGTCCACTCGCCGACGATTTCCGCCGCGGTGTGCGGGGCGTTTTTCAGTGGGTTGTCGTCTTTGTCCAGGGTGCCGTTTTCCACTGCGCGGATTTCTTCGCGGATGCGGATCATGGCGTCGCAGAAGCGGTCCAGTTCTTCTTTGGATTCGCTTTCGGTCGGCTCGATCATCAGCGTGCCGGCCACCGGGAACGACATGGTCGGGGCGTGGAAGCCGAAGTCGATCAGGCGCTTGGCGACGTCATCGACGCTGATGCCGCTGCTGTCTTTCAGCGGACGCAGGTCGAGGATGCATTCGTGGGCCACCAGGCCGTTGCTGCCGGTGTACAGCACCGGGTAGTGCTCTTCGAGGCGACGGGAAATGTAGTTGGCATTGAGGATCGCCAGTTGCGAGGCGCGCTTGAGACCGGCGCCACCCATCATCCGAATGTACATCCAGGTGATCGGCAAAATGCTCGCGCTGCCGAACGGTGCGGCGCAGACCGCGCCTTCTTTACGCTCCATGGTGCCGTGACCCGGGAGGAACGGGGTCAGGTGCGACTTGACGCCAATCGGACCGACGCCCGGGCCGCCACCGCCGTGGGGGATGCAGAAGGTTTTGTGCAGGTTCAGGTGCGACACGTCGCCGCCGAACTTGCCCGGCGCGCAGAGGCCGACCATCGCGTTCATGTTGGCGCCGTCGATGTACACCTGGCCGCCATGATCATGAATGATGCCGCAGATTTCGCGGATGCCTTCTTCGAACACGCCGTGGGTCGACGGGTAGGTGATCATCAGCGCGGCGAGGTGTTCGCGGTGCTCGATGGCCTTGGCCCGCAGGTCTTCGATGTCGACGTTGCCGCGGGCATCGCAGGCGGTGACCACCACGCGCATGCCGGCCATGTTGGCGGTGGCCGGGTTGGTGCCATGGGCCGAGGACGGGATCAGGCAGATGTCGCGACGGTCTTCGCCACGGCTCTGGTGATAGGCACGAATCGCCAACAGGCCGGCGTATTCACCTTGGGATCCGGCGTTCGGTTGCAGCGAGATCGCGTCGTACCCGGTGGCGGCGCAGAGCATCGCTTCCAGTTCGTCGGTCAGCTGCTGATAGCCGGCGCTTTGTTCGGCCGGAGCGAACGGGTGCAGGGCACCGAATTCAGCCCAGGTCACCGGGATCATTTCGCTGGCAGCGTTGAGTTTCATGGTGCACGAGCCCAGCGGGATCATGGTGCGGTCCAGCGCCAGGTCCTTGTCGGCGAGCTTGCGCAGGTAGCGCATCAGCTCGGTTTCCGAGTGGTAGCGGTTGAACACCGGGTGGCTGAGGATCGGCGACTGGCGCAGCAGCGCGGCCGGGATCGTGCTTTGAACGGAGGCGGCGAGGGCGGCGAAGTCTGGCAGCGCCTTGCCGTCGGCCAGCAGGCTCCACAGGGTTTCCACGTCGGCTGGCGACGTGGTTTCGTCGAGGGACAGGCCCAGACGCTCGCCATCGATGACCCGCAGGTTGATCTGCTGGGCACGAGCCTTGTCATGCAAAGCAGCGGTGTGCGCGCCGGTCTTGACTGTCAGGGTGTCGAAGAAGTTGGCTTGCTCGACGGTCAGACCCAATGCGCTCAAGCCTTTGGCCAGAATCGCGGTCAGGTGATGCACGCGGTTGGCGATCTGGGTCAGGCCTTTCGGGCCGTGGTACACGGCGTACATGCTGGCGATGTTGGCCAACAGCACCTGGGCGGTGCAGATGTTCGACGTGGCCTTCTCGCGGCGGATGTGTTGCTCGCGGGTCTGCATCGCCAGGCGCAGGGCCGGCTTGCCGAAACGGTCGACGGAAACACCGACCAGACGGCCCGGCATGTCGCGCTTGAACGCATCCTTTGTGGAGAAGTACGCCGCGTGCGGGCCACCGAAGCCCAGCGGCACGCCGAAGCGTTGCGCACTGCCGATGGCCACGTCGGCGCCGAACTCGCCCGGCGGGGTCAGCACGGTCAGGGCCAGCAGGTCGGCGGCGACCGCGACCAAGGCGTTGGCGGCGTGGAAGCGTTCGGTCAGTTCGCGGTAATCGAACACGTCACCGTTGCTTGCCGGGTATTGCAGCAGGGCGCCGAAGAACGGCGTCACGTCAGTCAGTTCACGCTCGTCGCCCACCACCACGTCGATGCCCAATGGCTCGGCGCGGGTGCGCAGCACGTCGAGGGTTTGCGGGTGGCAATGCACGGAGGCGAAGAACGCGTGGCTACCCTTGTTCTTGCTCAGGCGTTTGCAGAAGGTCATCGCTTCGGCGGCGGCGGTGGCTTCATCGAGCAAGGAGGCGTTGGCGATCGGCAGGCCGGTGAGGTCGCTGATCAGGGTCTGGAAGTTCAGCAGCGCTTCGAGACGGCCCTGGGAAATTTCCGGTTGATACGGCGTGTACGCGGTGTACCAGGCCGGGTTTTCCAGCAGGTTGCGCAGGATCGGCGACGGCGTGTGGGTGCCGTAGTAGCCCTGGCCGATGAAGGTCTTGAACAGCTGGTTTTTGCCGGCAATGGACTTGATCAAGGCCAGGGCGTCGGCTTCGCTCAGGCCGTTTTCGAGGCCGAGGACGCTGGTGCCCTTGATGCTGTCGGGGATGACGCTGGCGCTCAGGGCTTGCAGCGAGTCGAAGCCGAGGCTGTTGAGCATGGCTTGCTCGTCGCCGGTACGCGGGCCGATGTGGCGGGCGATGAATTCGTTGGCAGTGGTCAGGCTTACTTGAGTCATGTCAGCGCTCCTCAGGCTTCGGCGTTGGCTTTGATCAGACGGTCATAAGCGTCTTGATCCAGCAGTTTGGCGACAGCCGATGCATCGGTAGGCTGGAAGCGGAAGAACCAGCCTTCGCCCAGCGGATCTTCGTTGACCAGTTCAGGGCTGCTGTCCAGCGCCGGGTTCACTTCCAGCACTTCACCGTCCAGTGGCATGTACACGCCGCTGGCAGCTTTTACCGATTCCACGGTGGCGGCTTCAGCGCCTTTGTCGTAGGACTGCAGCTCAGGCAGTTGTACGAAAACCACGTCGCCCAAGGCGTTCTGTGCGAAAGCGGTAATGCCGACTGTGACGGTGCCGTCAGCTTCAGTACGCAGCCATTCGTGATCTTCAGTAAAACGCAATTCGCTCATGGAAACTCCTAAGGGGGCCAGACTCGTCTGGTGGACGCGATTGAATACTCGGCAATGCCGTACTTTATGGATGGTTACTAAGCAAAAATGCGGCCAATGTTTTTTAGTCGTTAAAAATCAATAGGTTATGTGTTTAGTTGAGGTGCGGCGATTTGCTGGCTGTAGCGAAATCGCTACAGCCCAGGGCGAAGAAAAAAGCCTAAGTGGATCAAAGCCTTGCACAGCGGTGATCAGAAGAGGGTGTAATGATATCGTTCCGCTGTAGCGCTTTCAGTACAGATGGAGGTCGCTTTTAAACATGATTTTGAAGGCGGCACAAAACCTGTGGGAGCGGGCTTGCTCGCGAAGGCGTCGGGTCAGCAACATTGCTGGCGCCTGACACACCGCTTTCGCGAGCAAGCCCGCTCCCACAGTTTTGAACGAGTAAGGCTTACGGCTTGTTGGGAATGCCGTATTTGCGCAACCGATGGGCAATCGCGGTGTGGGAGGTTTGCAGGCGGCTGGCCAGTTGGCGGGTCGAGGGGTAGCTGACGTAGAGTTTTTCCAGCAGGGTTTTTTCGAACTCTTCCATCGCCTGTTCGAGGCTGTCGACGTCGCTGTCGCTCTGACGCGCCACGGAGGTGCCGGCGATATCGAGGTCGCCAATGTCGACCAGGCTGCTCTCGCAAATCGCAGCGGCGCGGAAAATCACGTTCTGCAATTGCCGCACGTTGCCCGGCCAGCGATTGCCCAGCAGTGCCGGATAGGTGCCGGGCGCCAGGCGACAGACCGGGCGCTGGATCTGCGCGCAGGCCTGCTGCATGAAGTAGCGGGCCAGCAGCAGGATGTCCTGGCCGCGTTCGCGCAGGGGCGGGACTTCGACGTTCAGGACGTTGAGGCGATAGAACAGGTCTTCGCGGAACGAACCTTCGCTGACCATTTTTTCCAGATCGCGGTGCGTGGCGCTGAGGATCCGCACATTGACCTTCACCTCACGATCCCCGCCCACCCGGCGGAAACTGCCGTCGTTCAAGAAGCGCAGCAACTTGGCCTGCAAGTACGGCGACATCTCGCCGATCTCATCGAGAAACACCGTGCCCTGGTTGGCCAGTTCCATCAGCCCCGGTTTGCCGCCCCGTTGTGCGCCGGTGAAGGCGCCGGGGGCGTAGCCGAACAGTTCGCTTTCGGCGAGGTTCTCCGGCAATGCCGCGCAGTTCAGCGCCAAAAATGGCGAACTGCACCGGGCGCTGATGGCGTGGCAGGCACGCGCCACCAGTTCTTTGCCGGTGCCGGTTTCGCCCTGGATCAGCAACGGCGCATCAAGGGCCGCCACGCGTTGGGCGCGAGCCTTGAGGGTGCGAATCGCCGGGGATTCACCGAGCAGCGCATCGAAACCTTCGGCATGGTCGTGGTGCAGCGCCGAGAGGCGTTCGCCGATACGGTTGGGTTGATACAGGGTCAGCAGAGCGCCGGCGTCGGTAATCGGTGTGGCGTCCAGCAGTAACGTCTGGCCGTTGACGGTGACTTCCCGCAGCGGCAGGCGGAAGCCGTTTTCCAGCAGGGCTTCGAGCAGTGCCGGGTCGGCGAACAGGTCGGCGATGCTTTCGCCGTCAGGCTCGCGACCGTACAACGCAATCAGTGCCGGGTTGGCCAGCAGCACTTTGCCGGCACTGTCCAGCGCCAGGACCGGGTCGGTCATGGCCGCGAGCAACGCATCGAGCTGCAGGTGCCGGCGCTGACCGGGAAGAATGTCCACCACCGTCACCGCTTGCACACCGCGCACACTGAACAGCGCATCGCGCAGTTCTTCGAGGACTTCCGGGCTCAGGGTCGGGGCGTCGATGTAGACGTTGGGCGGAATCATTTCCACCGCATCCAGGTTGAGATTGCGCCCACCGAGCAGGGCCAGGACTTCCTGGGTAATGCCGACGCGGTCGATGAAGCTGACGTGGATACGCATGGGGCGTTTTTGGGTTCTGGAGTGCGGAGGGTGGCAAGTATGCCTTGGAGGAGGGCTGGGGTGAAATCTTGAGATTGGAGTTGGCAGGAAGATCGACCCCTCACCCCAGCCCTCTCCCCAGTGGGGAGAGGGGGAAAGGGAGCAGATTGGGGGCTTTTCAAAACCTGAGTCCGACTCGATATCTCAGGTCGATGTCACTCGAAAGAGCAACTCGATCAGTCCCCTCGCCCCTCGGGGCGGTCCGACGTTTCGGGAAGGTTAGGGTGTGGGGGGACCTTCAGATTCGATCCAGATGCTCGGGTTTTATCGGGTCGCCGGATTTGACGTGGAGCTGCGCCCGCACATCTTCAAACATGGCGTCGTACTCCTTGTGTATCGAGCCGATACTGGCCTCTTTGGGCATCCCGTACTTCTGGGCGATGCGTGTGACATGTCGGGCGAAGTCGAAGGCCTGGTCCTTGGGCAGGAAGAATTCTTCCTGCAATGCCTTGTCCCCAACCGAACCATGCATCTTGAAGAGCATGCCTTCGCCCTCCTTGGGATCCTGGCTGACGGCATATTCGATGTGCAGGTTGTAACTGTAATCATCCTTGTTCAGCGCGTAGCGCTCGATGTGCAGGTGACCGGGCTCGAACGTTGCCATTGATTTCTCTCCTTCAAACAGCCATTGAATCAGGGCAGACCTCAAGCCTGCCCTCGGAGTTTCTTTTATTGATAGCTCATCCGGGTGTCGCCGTGTCCGAGAGTGGACCGATGATAGCTTCGCTTTAACCGTGTACTTTCCCATGAAACACCCCATCGGTCGTGTCCAACTTTTGGGGTGCACACCAGAGCGTGGGAACAATCATCCGCAAGGGAACGATCGGTCGGCTACCACTGCGCGCGATGGGAGCCCAATTCTGAAGCCGCAAGTGTCCACTGCAACGGCGTCCCCGTAATCTTCAGCGGCACATGAAGTCGATGCGCCGGTCCCCAAGGCGTCTGCTCCACCAACAGCCCTTGATCGCTGTCATCCTCCGCCCGCAACGGCTCATCGGTTCCCGGGCCGTTTTCAATCAGCAACTTCGCCGTACGCGCCAACGACAACCGTGCCGAGCCACCGCGCCCCAATAATCGAATCGCACCGGCCGCCATCAAATACCCGGTGGCGTGATCGAGCGCTTGCAAGGGCAATGGCGTTGGCTTGTCTGCGCGCTTCCAGTGCATGCCGGCGTCGGCGATTCCGCTGCTCATTTGTACCAGGCTGTCGAAGCCGCGGCGATTCTGCCACGGGCCGCTCCAACCGTAGGCATTGAGGCTGACGTCGATCAGGCCGGGCGCCAGCTTCTGGCGTTCGGCGGTGCCGTAACCGAGATGTTCCAGTGCATCGGCGCGGTAGCCGTGGAGCAGAATGTCAGCGTCCTTGAGCAGGCTTTCGAACACCGCGCGATCAGTCTTGTCGTGCAGGTCCAGACGCGCGCAGC
This sequence comes from Pseudomonas sp. BF-B-26, assembly GCF_019956495.1. NCBI lineage: Bacteria > Pseudomonadati > Pseudomonadota > Gammaproteobacteria > Pseudomonadales > Pseudomonadaceae > Pseudomonas > Pseudomonas sp. BF-B-26. Next base: position 192,049 of record NZ_JAHBDP010000091.1, read on the forward strand.
GTTTGCCCAGGGTGACTTCCGGCACCACGCCCGGTTCGTTCCAGGTCGGTGGGTCGATGCGCAAAACGTCGGCGCCGAGGCCTGCCAGGAAACGGCTGGCGATGGGGCCGGCGAGCACTCGAGTCAAATCCAGCACCTTGACGCCGGCCAGCGGTTGCGCCACCGAGCCTTGCCACGGTTTCGCGTTCTGGCGGCTGTTGTCCGCCAACTGAATCAGTGGCTCGGCGTTCACGGCCTGACCTTGGGGATGCGCTTGCCATTGCGCCCAGCTACGCATCTCGGCGGCGCAGCCACCGGCATCGACCACGGCTTGCTCCAGATCGCCTTTGGCCCATTGAGCAACCTTGCTCGCCATCGCTGCACGGTCGGCACAGGCGCCGAGCACTTTTTCGGCAGCGGCGCGGTGATGGGGGGCGTTGGTGTGCAGGCGGATCCATCCGTCTTTGGCCGCGTAGTCACCGGCGACGGGGTCCCAGAGTGGCGGGACGCTCCAGCCTATCGGGCGGATAGAAGTGGCGAACCAGAAAGAAGCGAGGCGGCGGTCGACCTCAAGGGTGGGTAAACGACCGGTTTGTTGCTGCAGCCATTCGCTGACAGCCTGGCCGGCAGCGGCAATGCTGGCGCACGCCAGGTCGGTGACGGCAAACGCCGAGGGCAAGGCGCCGCTCGAGGTGAACTTGACCTGGGTGCGAGGCAAGCCGAGTGCGGCTTGAATGGACGTGAGTAAATCAGTCATCGAAGGCCCTCCGGAACGAGAGCCCGAGCATAGATCAAAAAACGGCGCTGTCAGATGAAAACGATGAGGCCAGCTGAACACTAATCTCTGTGGGAGCGGGCTTGCTCGCGAAGGCGGTAGGTCAGCAACATTGATATCGACTGACACTACGCC